>WQXG01000011.1 GCA_009784975.1 Treponema sp. | reverse complement strand
TACCTAAGATTTTTATCTAACCCTTTTATAAACTTTTCCATAACTCCAGAGCCCCCTCTTGCTTTTGGCCTCTTGATTATACCACATTTTATTAAATATGTCAACTAACTTTGGAAAGAACCCGGATTTTTCTGGAAATTAATTAAAATAGGGGTATAATAATTATAATGATAAAAATCGCTAAAAAAACCGGCATACGCACTGCGACAAGTGCTCCATCACTTTCCCTTAGCATGATGACTTTTCTCATGTCGGTTTTCCAAGGTCGCAAATATATTTATATTTTTACTTGGGTTAAAACAATTATCATATAAACGCTCGTTGGCTTTCAATTACTGTACTCAGGTCATTGCCGTTAATTCCAAAGTGGAGATGCATTAATAAATTCCCCTTTTTTTTGAGAACTATTCCTGATGCATTTAACTCAGGTTTCCGCTCTTGCTTTATTTCTTCAAATCTAGACTTTTCTTTAATAATTTTTTTTGCCCATGTTACAAATGTTTGCGGAATAAGTCTGTTTTCCATCGCGTATGTGTCCCATGGCTTTGCCGCTTTGCCACCAATCTTCAAGCCACATCGCTTTTTCTTCTTTACTGTAAGTCATTTTAACCCTCCAAAAAGTAGTATTTCAGGAAGTTTAATGTTTTTTTCTAGCGGTAGAAGTGATTGTATTGACGGTTACGCTTTGCTTGCTTCCAACATTACAACCTGCTTTTCATACAAACCAACAGTAATTCATGTCTTTGTTTTCGGCGGCAAGTAAAATACAATAATTACTTTGATGAAATTCTTATAATCCTTTGCATTTTTTCTTGATTTTTCAATATTCCTATAATATCATCATTACTAAATTTTAAATCAAAAAGTAGTAATGAAATAAAAATAACGATAATTTTTTCACAAAGATAATACAACTCAATACCATCTTTTACAAATTTTGATTTTTCATCATAATGTGTATAATAATTTCGTGAATCAATAATTTCTTTTTGCAAAATTTCTGCATCATAAATAAAATTATTTAAAAAATTATTATTAGAAGAAAATAATTCTTTTAATCTTCTTCTTAATGAATATTCATAACCGAATTTAATTCTTGATTTTAATGCTTCTTGAAAATCTTGTTCAATAGAACTAGGAATATTTTTTATTAGCTTATGGTACATGCCGGACAAATACTCTTCTTTATCCATATAAGAAGATACAAAATTATTATTATTTCTATGATAACTCTCAAGGGCATTAATAAGATTAAGGAATTTATTTTCTAGATTTAATCCAGATTTAAAAGAAGTATCAAAAAATAAAGAGTATGAATTTGATAATTTATTATAACTTGAATACCAATAATTTAATATATCAAGAAATTCATCCTTTATATTTGAATAAGTAGCTATGAATTCTGTGAATATCATTTCCTTTTTATTTATTTTTTGTTTATCATCAGAAAAATATATTGGAACTATTATATGTTCATTGTTCTCTCCTATTGCTTCAACTCGTATATTACTTGTATTGGTATAGTTATTAATAAACAACATCAACAAACATTTAAATATATATATCTTTTCCATATAGTAATCTAAATTATTTTCAGAGCCTTCTATTTTTATTTCTACTGTTTGTTTTACTGCAACTTCTTTAGTATTTATAACTGATGGTGATGGAAAGCATTGAAAATTTATTTTTAAGCAAAATTCTTTATTTATATCGTATTCAATTGAACTTGGCAGCTTATACTCTATTTTTGTTTTTGCTGAACAATTATCAGATCGACTAAAACCATTAATCATAATCCAATCATCTAAGAATAAGAAAGATGTACTTATTGCTTTTAATTTTAAATCCTCCTTCTTTCCTAATAAAATATTTTCCAGTACTATATTTGCTAAAATTGTAATTTCAGTAAATCCGGGAGCACTTGATGTTTGATTTTTAATAAAAGTATCAAAAAGAGTATATTTTCTGCCTTTTGATGAAAAACCATTAATTATTGGATATTTATTGCTGGTTGTAAAGAAACGTTTACCTTCAATATTTCCAAATAGTTCTAATAAATGGGTTCCTTCATTAGATTTATACAAGACACCAGCAGTTCTGTTTTCCGGTTGTTCTGGTAACCACCAAAAACCTTTTATCTCATTACCTTGTTTCATATTTTACCAAATTAAAAAGTATTTATACTTCTATTTTATAGAATACATTAATTGTATGAATATCATACAATTAAGCACAAATCATAAGTATTTCCTAATGCTATATTACCACTATACTAAAATATTGTAAAGCTTTATTTTTGTTGTTTAGTACCTTTATGCACATTTCCATTTATTTTTCATGTTCCATAACTTCAGTTTTTAAGTCATTTCTTAAAGTCCCTTAATAAAAAACACAAACTTCGATTTCATAATTCTGATATTCAACATTCATTGATTTTTACTACAAAAGCTACAGAAAAGGCTCTTGACAAAAAACAGTATTTTTAGTAGTTTTATTAAATATTATGCAACCAAATGAAACAATGTTTGACAAACTAACTAGCAAAGTTGATAGTTGGGTAAAAAAATGGCTTAAAAACTATACGCCAAGGCATATTTCGGAAAATAAGGTCATAAAAGACCCTGTTTGGGGTATGATGTCCCTATCACCACTTGAGATATCGATTCTTGATTCTCCCCTTTTGCAAAGACTGCGGCGGATACATCAAACAGGATTGGTAAATTTAACCTATCCTTCTGCATTACATACTCGTTTCGATCATTCGTTAGGGATGCTCCATTGTGCGACTCTAATAATGGAATCTATCAATCGTAAAGAAAAAACACAGGGGCGAGTACATGTGTTTTCAGAATTGGATGAACAGGAAGTCAGGCTTGCCTGCTTACTCCATGACATAGGACATTCAACGCTTTCTCATCTGACGGAGGGGCTTTATTCATACTATACGTTTATTAGTGATGTAAAAGATGAATTGGAGAATTCTGTTCAACCATACATGAAAATAAAACCTAAAAACCACGAACTCCTGTCTGGTGTAATTGTTAAAACGCCATCATTTTTATCTATGTTTGAAGAAGCTGTAAAATCAAATAATCCAAATCCTATTAGAATACCAAGTGATACCCTAGGACGTATTTCTGATATGATAATGGGGCGCCCCGTTGATGGAAATCCGGAGCGTGCGTATATATCAGACATTGTAAATGGACCTTATGATGCTGACAGATTAGATTATACATTTAGGGACAGCTTTTTTACAGGTCTTGCATTAGGTACAGATGCTGAAAAATTTATTTCTGGATTATCAATTGGAGATGTGCCTCTTGAAAAAGGAAAGCGGAAAAGCATAGTTCTAAATATTAATTCAGTATCATCTTACGATCATCTGGTATTAAGTAAAGTTTCTCTGTATTCAACAGTATATAATCACCAAAAAGTACTTGCAACTAATCAGGTTGTAAAAAATATTTTAAATATTCTTCGCAAGAATCCGTCATCATTTACTTTACAAGGTATAAAGCTGAAAGAAGTGATTGATTTTTTAGATTTAACAGACTGGGATTTTTTAATTGGTCAAACTAATTCTTCAGTTATTAAACAACTCCAAGAAATAATTGCTAAACGTGATATACCCATAAGATATGTCAGAATTACACCTCTATCTATAGAAAATAATACAAATATGCTTCCTAGTATACCACCTGCTATTTTAAAGTATTCTGAATTAGATGAACAAGAGAAATTACGGGAACAAATTTGTCATGATTTAGGTTTTGACGATTCTGGACCAAATACCATTTATCTAGGATTCCCTAAAAACCCGGATTTAAGGGAATTAGTTGATGCATATTGCCAAAATTATGATGGGGCCATGGAAAATTACAATACTATATCCCCAATGAATTATTTTAGCCTTTATTCACAATATAGATGGGCTGTATATGTTTTTGGACCCTATAAGAAACTGGATGAGAAAATATATAATAAAATTAGCTCTATTATCAATGAAAAATTAAACATTCAGCTAACAACAAATTCAAGACCAAAGACATTGGTAAAAAGAGGGATAATATAATGACAATAAGTGCTGAAAGAATATTTTTTAAATTATTAAATGATTTTAAAGGCAATGAATTTAGCGCTGATCCTATTGCACTACATAAGGCTTTTTATGATTTGTATAAATTAAACCCGGACAAAATGAAAGTTTTTGACTTTATTATCAGAGTTAATCCATATTCCCCAAAGCTTGAAGAATTGATATTTTATTATCAATTATGCGGTATATTATCACGTAAAAATCCCAAATTTATTCGATACGAAATTAATAAAGACCGGTTAAAAGAAATAGATAGCGAAGATATAAAATCATTCGAACTGGAAAAACCAAAATCATTTACTGATATTTTCGAAGAAAAATAAGATGTTAAGCCTAAAACGCTATCCTTATGGTAAAACGTATAGAAACCAACAAAATAATATTTTATTAATTCAAGGAGAGAAAAAATGGACATTACATCAGCAGCAATAGCAACACTTATTTCAGCCGTTACCTCTGCATTGGTAACATTTTTTATTAACAATTCAAACAAGAAAAAAGATCTGGAAAACCAATTAGATGAATTGTTGAAAATAGGCATAGAATATCCATATCTTGAAAGTCAGAATTTTACAGATAGCTGGACTAGCAAACATGATATTACTGATGAAAAATTTTTAAGATATGAATTGTATGCTACAATGGTATTTAACTATCTTTCACGACTATCAAGCCATTATAAATATGATACAAAAAAGATAGAAAAGGAATTAGCAGTTAAAGATTGGATAAGAATACATAAAAAATACTGGTATGACCCTACAGCTCCAAATGAAAATATTGATACATATGACGCGCCATTTGTTGAAATGGTTAATAAATATTTAATTGGAGGTAATGTTAAATGAAAAAGAGCGCTCTTTTAATAGCTAATACAGATGGTTTAGCTGGTACTAAAAAAGACTTGGATAATTTTGCTTCTTTTTTAAGAAGTGAAAATGGAGGTTTATGGCGTCCAGATGAAATTGGCGCACCTCTTTATAATCCATCCCGCTCATTGATTCTTGATACAATAAATAAAATGAAATTATTAAAATATGATTATGTAATAGTTTTATTCAGCGGACATGGCGGACAAAAACGCGAGACTGTTATTGAAATTAATGGAAGAGGAGAACATATTATGGAGTCAGAACTGAAAGATATAGCACCTCGTCAATTATCTATTTTTGATTGTTGCCGTGTACAAACACAACAACGTTTGCGTGATAGCATAATGAATAAGTCAACAATGTATTTTTCTTCAGTCAGCGAAATACTGGAAAACATCAGAAATAATTATAATAATAGAATAATGCAATCTATGCGCCAACAAGTGGCTTTATATTCTTGTTCAATAGGACAATCATCATATGATACAAATGAAGGCGCTATCTATCTAAACAATTTACTTGATACAGCCAATAAGTTTTCTAATGGAGAATTTTTGACAATTGGGATGGCTCATCAACAGGCAAAAATTATAACATATGAAAACAGTATAAATATGAAAGATGGACCTCAGCTACCAGAAGCATGTTTACCAAAATGCCTGACTGAACAACAATTGGTTATTTCCATTAACCCAAAATATTATTATGGATATTCCACTTAAACCTGAAGACATTCTTGTCTTTTTAAGATAAAGATCTTCCCAGCCTGCATTGAAACAATCTTTAATATAATATATAATACACTGTTATGCCCGACAAAGCGCTGATAGTACAAAGCGACAGAACTCTCCTCCTGGATGTCCACTGCGAATCTGCCGAAAAGGCGAGGCAGGCGATCATTCCGTTTGCGGAGCTGGAAAAATCGCCTGAGCACATTCATACCTACCGGATAACCCCTTTGTCCCTGTGGAACGCCGCAAGCGCGGGTTTTACGCCGCAGGATGTTGTTAAAATACTCAAGGAATTCAGCCGTTATGAAATACCGGCAGGAATTACGGAAGGGTTTTCGATACTCATGTCCCGCTACGGGAAAATCAAAATGATTTCGGACCGGGAAGATCCGGAAAACAGGCTGTTTTTACAAATAGACGATGAAGCAATTCGGCTGGAAATCGGAGAGCGGAAATCGCTTAAAAAATATATCACGGGTACGGCGAATGGTTTTTCGCTTGCCCTGATTGACAGGGGAACTGTTAAGCGGGAACTGATACGGATCGGATGGCCGGTGCAGGATGAGGCGCCGCTTTTAAAGGGCGAAGATTTGCAGATTCAAATGAGGGAAACCTGCCTTTCCGGAAAACCTTTTGTTGTAAGAGATTATCAGATTACGGCAGCTAATTCTGTCGGGAACGGGTATGGGGTTGTGGTTCTTCCATGCGGATCCGGAAAGACGATTGTCGGAATGCTGATAATGTCTATGTTAAAAACCAACACTCTTATTCTGACACCTAACGTGGCGGCAGTTCATCAATGGATAGAAGAATTGCTGGACAAGACAGATTTAACGCGGGAACAGATTGCCGAGTATTCGGGAGACTCCAAATCGGTTGCGCCTGTAACTGTTGCAACATATCAGATAGTTTCATGGAGACCTTATAAAGAGGGAGAGTTTCCTCATTTTAAGCTTTTCCGCGAAAGAGCATGGGGGCTTGTTATTTACGATGAAGTTCATCTGCTTCCCGCGCCGGTGTTTCGCGTAACGGCGGAACTTCAGGCAATCAGGCGGCTTGGGCTGACGGCGACGCTTATCCGCGAAGACGGAGAAGAAGACGCGGTCTTCAGCCTTGTAGGACCAAAACGCTATGATGTGCCGTGGAAAGACCTTGAAGGCAAAGGATGGATTGCCGAAGCGATTTGCACGGAAATACGGCTGGAATTACCGCAGCATCTCAAGATACCGTATGCTACAGCAGCGCCGCGGGAAAAATACCGGATAGCCGCAGAAAATCCATTAAAAGAAAATGTTGTGCTTCAATTGATAGAAAATCATCCTGAAGATCAGGTGCTGGTAATAGGTCAATATATATCGCAGCTCAATTCGCTTGCAAAGATTTTAAAAACGCCGGTTATAACAGGAAAAACTCCCAATGCAGAAAGAGAACGTATCTATAACAGTTTTAAACGGGGAGAAGTGCGCGTAATTGTTGTTTCAAAAGTAGCGAATTTTGCCATTGATCTTCCGGATGCTTCAATGGCAGTGCAGGTTTCCGGCTCTTTTGGTTCGCGTCAGGAGGAAGCTCAGCGGCTGGGACGAATTTTAAGGCCTAAAGGACACAATGCTTTGTTCTTTTCGCTGGTTTCCGGCTACACGGTAGAAGAAGAATTTGCGGCTAACCGCCAAAAGTTTTTAACCGAGCAGGGTTATAAATATTCAATTCAGCGGTGGACAGACAATAAATGAAAAAAGATATTTTCCGCCCCGTAGATTTCTGGAAATCCGCTGTTATAACCATGCAGGACAACTCATTTTATGAATTATTAAGAAGCGTATTCGGAAAAATAAAAACGCCTTTTAACAAACAGCAATTGTTAAATGATTTGGAAAATTTTCTGTTACGCGATGATATTCAAAAAACAATCGCGTCATATATCGATGAAAACGATGCAAAGATAATCGCTGCTGTTGCCCTCCTTGACGAACCGACGGCAGATCAGCTGGAAAGTTTTTTCTCCTGCGAGTTCAGCAAGGCGCAGCTTCAGGATATCATCGTGAACATGGAAGAACGCTTCATCCTGTACCGGTTCACAGAAGATAAAATAAAAAACTTGTTTACAAACCCGTACACAAGCCGTTTTCCAACAGGCAGTTTGGCAGCTACCAAATACCTTGCATTAAATCCTGTTTTTAAACCCGTGCTGCATCCCTTTATTGCAAACACTTCCCGTCTTTTCCCAACAGTTCAACCTTTGAAGAAGCAAGCTTTACAAAAGCAAGCTTCGAAGGATGAGAAGCTTGCTTCGGAGAAGCAAGCTTCTGGGCAAATCTTTAATGAGCTAATCCTGGCGAGCCTGATTTCCTTTGCTTCACAATGGGAATATTTTTATACGACCGCAGGTGTTGTTCGCAGACGGGTCATTGAAGAGGCAAAAAAGATTTTTCCGGGTATTGATTTTACATATTTACTTGGAGCTCTGCAGGCACTTGGGCTTTTTTACGCCGATGAAAATAAACTTGTTCCCGACAAAAAACAATTTAACGATTTCAGCCAGCTTTCTGCGCGCGTAAGAAGCGAATATCTTGCTGCGGCGCTGCTGGTTTTAGGCGAGAAGAGCACCCCATGCATGGGAAATCAACCCGATGAAATTTTACCGCCTATCTTCCGCACCAGAATTCACGATACGGTAAATCTAATTCATGGGTTTATCGATTCTTTAGACTCACAAGCCTGTTATCCGGAAAAAACCATAAAAAGAATAATTAAAATTCTTTCTTCCAAAATGTATATAATTGTTAATGCAGATAAAATGCTGGAATCCATGGAAAAAACAGGCTTGATAATAAATTCAAACCAGGGTTTAAAAAGAGCAGATATTATGGATCAGGTTAATAATGATAAACCGGTAATAGCGATTGATTGTTTTTCTATCATGGTTTACCCGGAAATCAATTTTACAGATGCTATAACTCTCGCTTCTTTCCTGAACATCCGCGAAACAGGACTTTCCGGAACCCAAAAAACTGCATTTATGCCGCCTGTTGTTTGTTTTGAAATGAACAGGGACTCGGCTGTCTGCGCATTTGACAGCAATATCAGCGCAGATGAAATTATAAATTTATTAAACAGGCTTTCCGGAAATAAAACTCCCCAGGACAGCTTAATCTGGAATTTAAAAGACTGGGAAAAACGTCACAAAGAAGTATCCCTAAAAAAAGGAATTATTTTAACTCTTTCCGAAGAACACCGTTATTTGACAGAGACCAAAAAGCTATCTTCGCTTATCACAGAAACTCTGGCACCCGGTTTGTATCTGCTTGGCGAGGATGCAAATGATGATGCAATTGACGCTCTTCGCAGCGCAGGCATCGATATTATTGCGCAGCGCAAAAACATTCAAAAACCTTTCATGTCTGCTACAAATTATTATACGCAGCCCAAAGCTTCTTCTGCCCTTGATCCCCAAGTCCCGGCTCCCGATCATAAAATTTCAGCAATTCCGCAGTCTGTTCTAACTGGAGAATTTCATGCTATTCTAAAAAAAATGAGCTTAAGCGATCTGGAAAGAACGGAACTTTCCGCAAGAATTGACAGGAGGCTTGTTCTTTGCGAAGCTCAATTAAAAGATGCAGATATTCGTTACGAAAAACTTGAAGCCCGGCTTATGGATTACGCCGGAAAACAAAATATTGCAAAACAGGCAATAAGCCAGAAGTCACCGGTAGAAATTATAATGTTAAAAAGCGGCGATGAAGAAAAAATCTTTGGGATACCCAAAGCGCTTGAAAAAGAAGGAAACGAATTGTTCTTAATAATTGATGCACATCGCATACCTCTTGCTAAAATAAACCTGCTGCGCAGAATAAAAAAATCTATTTTTGAATAAAAGGAGTTATAAATGCCATTATTGCCATTTTCACAATTTCGCGCTCATGAACCTCAAACGTCGGAAATTAGTCAGGCGAAACTTGCGGTTTTAATAGACGCAGACAATACAAAACCCGCAATCATTGAAGGGCTGCTGAATGAAGTTGCAAAATACGGAATTGCCAGCGTAAAAAGAATTTACGGAGACTGGACAAGCAACAATCTTCGTTCATGGAAAGAAAAACTGCTGCAAAACGCAATTCAGCCGATACAGCAATTTTCGTATACATCAGGCAAGAATGCCACAGATTCAGCAATGATCATCGATGCAATGGATTTATTGTACAGCGAAAAACTGGACGGTTTTTGCATAGTATCAAGCGATTCAGATTTTACCCGCCTTGCTTCACGGGTGCGCGAAAGCGGACGTATCGTTTACGGTTTCGGCGAAAAGAAAACGCCGAAAGCTTTTGTTTCCGTCTGCGACAAATTTATTTACACAGAGATATTGGACGACAGTCAGGAAGATGAAGACAACCGTCCGTCGGTAAAGCAAAAAAAAGAATTCAAGGTTGATAAAAAACTGCTTAAACTGCTGCACGATGCAGTAGACGACATTGCAGAAGAATCAGGCTGGGCATATCTGGGCGGCGTTGGACAAAAAATCAACAATCGCTCCACAGATTTTGACCCCCGCAACTACGGTTTTAAAAAACTGGGAGACATGTTCCGCGCCATACCGCAGTTTGAAATAGAAGAACGTTCTCATGCAAACAGCAGCAGCAAACAGGTGTACATCAGGTGGAAAAAGAAAAGGTAATGAGTGCCTGCAGGCGCTTGCTACTTAAAAAAACTAAATCTGCCGAATTTATGCAATTTGCCTTTGGAGCGCTTGGTTAATTCATCAAGAGTTTTAAAAATAAAAGAAGCAAATGCCGCTTCGTTGCCGGTGTCAGAAGTAGAAAAACCGGTTGTAATGTACGGTTCGTTTTGAGCGGATGCCAGCAAGCCGTTGGTGAGGGCGCGGAAGGAAGCAAGAGCGGAAGGACCCAAAATGTCGGCGGCTTCGTCTTTTCCGGAATTGATATCGGGGTAAACAAGGGCAAGCGTTCCGTGTTTGCGCTCTTTAAAAATCGCGGTTATCTCCTTTACAAGAAAAAACCAGCCCTTTATATGATCGTTTACAAGAATTTCCACTGCGGAAAAAGGAAGCGCCGAAGGACTGCTGCGGATTGTCGGAGGCGAACAGACAAGTATTGCCTCATCAATACGTTCCAGCCGGTTTTCTGCGGCAAGAACAAGAGCGCGGGCAGAAATAGGGCTGGAAGGATTCCAGTCCAGAGACAAACGTCTTTCATTATCAGAAACATCATCAGGGGTTTTTAAAGTATCAGAAAGCCTGTTTGGTATTAAAGCGGAAGCAAATTGTTCAGTTTTATTAAAAACTTCAGCTTCAATTGCCCTGCCAAGCGTGGATTCATTTCCTGCAATAAATATTCCTCTGGTCATTAATACAGTTTACAGATTACTGGCATTTGTGGCAATATCTAAATATGAACCTTGTTCGAGCCGCAATGATTGGCGATGTCGTAGGACAGGCGGGGCTGGAAGCCCTGGAAGCCAAATTGCCAATTTTAATAAAAGAACACAAAATCGACTTTGTCACTGTCAATGGTGAAAATGCCGCCGAAGGTTTTGGAATTACAGAAAAGGAATTCAGGCGAATCATCGCAGCCGGCGCGGATGTTGTTACTTCGGGTAATCATGTCTGGGAAAAGCGCGAGTTCTGGACCATTCTGGAAACTGAAAGCAATATACTGCGTCCTGCAAATTATCCCGCAGGCACAACAACCATTCAAAGCGTATCCGGCGCGGGATTTGCCAGCCTGAAAAAAAAGGGCATAAACTGGGTTGTAATAAATCTTCAGGGCCGTGAATTGATGAGCCCTATCGACTGCCCGTTCAGATGTCTTGATCATCTTATAAAAATACATGCCGGCAAAGCGGCGGATCTTCATCCGCTTTTATCAACCGACAACCCTTCCGCCTTCCCTATAATTCTGATTGATTTTCATGCAGAGTCTTCCCGCGAAAAGGAAGCTCTTGCCCATTATGCCGACGGCCGCGTATCTCTGATTGCCGGCACTCATACGCATGTGCAAACTGCAGATGAGCGGATATTGCCGAACGGCAGCGCATACATTACCGATTTGGGAATGACAGGCAGCGTTGACGGCGTAATCGGCATGAATCCGGAAATTTGCCTGGAACGTGTCCGCAAGCAAGTGTTATACAACATGGAAATTGCGCCTTCAAAAAACACACAGGTGCAGGGCGTTATCGCAGAGATTGATACGGAAACAGGAAAAGCGGTTTCTATCCGGCGGATTAAAACGACTGACGGCTGATAGGGCTGCCAATCCAGATACCTTCGCCAAGATAATCCATCCGTCTGCCTTCTATCAATATTTGCACATCACTAACATTTTGAAACTCTGTAACCGTCCAGACAATTTGCCGAAGCTGGGCAATGTAACCTTCCACGCCGAATGTGTTAAATAAAAAATCTTCGCTGAAACTGATGTATGCCGTATTCCCGCGTATGGCAGCCGAAAGCATCCGCGTATTCTGCGGAATAAGATTGATCATGCCGCGATTGAGCTCTTCCGCAGAAGGACCGGCAAGTAAAACATTCAGGGCATCCTGCATGGGAGACTGCGAAACAGGTATTCTGCGCGTCACCCGCGACTGGAGAATCTGCCCGTCATTGTTGACCTGTGTATAATAGATAACTCTATCCCGTGTCTGCACAACCGGCGTTTGAGGCTGCTGAGTTTGCGGTGTCTGGGGAACTTGCGGCTGCTGGAGCAGAGGCTGCTGGGTCTGCGGCTGCTGTTGTGTTTGCCGGGGAGGCTCAACGACAACAACGGAAGGTTCCCACTCAGACTCTTCATCTATCACTGTAAAGTCTTCTTCGGCAGCGGTGCTGCCAGGGGAAGTTAATCGGGTAAGAAAAACATTAAAGTTTCTTTGAATGGTTTCTGCGTTTAGCATGAAAACGCCGATTATTATTATCACAAAAACAAGCCAAAAAATGACTACTGCCTGAGACCCTTTTGGTTCATCTTTTTTGTTTTTTCTAACTGCCACAAAACAATGATATGACAATTAGGAGAAGGGGTCAATGTACTACCTGTTTATAATATGCTATTATTTACCATGCGTAATAAACTTACCGATGAACTAGCCGTCTGCGGAATGAACACGGTGCTTGCCGTGGGGGAATATCATCCTTTAACAATTAACCGGCTTTTCCTGCGCGAAGACAGGCTGCAGCATTTTACCGGAATCTGCAAACAGCTTGCCGAGCGTAAACGGCCGTATAAAATTTGCGAAGATGAGGAACTGGAACGTATTTCCAAAAGTGTCCACCATCAGGGAGTGGTGGCTATGATCGAAGAGCCGGAAGTTGAACCGTTAAGCCTGGAAGACCTTGACATCTGGGCAAACGAAAGAAAAACCGGGATGCTTCTTCACTCTATCGGGAACGATCACAATTTGGGAGCCATTGCCAGAACAGCGGCATTTTTTGATGTTACCTATATTGTTATAAACGAGAAGGGCATCGACGGGGAGGTGAGGCTTACTACAAGCGCTTACCGTATTGCCGAAGGCGGGTTTGAACATTTAACGGTTAGGAAAATTTCCAGCTCGGCTGCTTTTTTAAAAGACGCATCAAAGCGGCTTGTAACAATCGGCACTGACACAAGAGCGAGACGGCGCATCAACGACCTTGCCGGTATTGTAAAAACCAAAGTTGGACCACAGGAAGGCAAGCCCGGCATCGTGCTTGTTATGGGTAACGAAGAGATTGGCTTGCCAAAAGAAATAAAAGATCACTGTTCCTGCCTGCTCCGTATTCCGGGAACAGGCATAATAGAAAGCCTCAATGTATCACAGGCTGCAGCGTTGTTTCTGCATGCAATTTACGAGATCTAAGCGCTCGGACAGCCTGTTACTCCGCAGAAAACCTGTTCACCATTAACGGCGGCTGATGAGTAGCATCCAGCGTATCGCGCCACATGCTGCTTTCCGGATTTACCTTGTTGCGCTGGGAAATTACCGATTTAATCGGCAGATGCACAAATTCATTGTTCACAAGGCCAATAATCAATTTTGTTTTTCCTGCCATTGCCGCATGAGCCGCCGCATTGCCGAGACGTTCGCAGTAAATAGAATCTTCCGGATTTGCGGGAGAAGAACGTATCGCATAACTTGGATCTATGTATTTAAGGTTTATCTCCATATCTTTTTCTTCAAAGTGCTTTATAATCCTGCTGCGGATATAAATCCCAACATCAGCCAGTTTGATGTTTCCGCCGGCATCAGTCTTTTTTTCCTTTAAAAGCTGATCCTGCATTGCGCCTTCTGCAACAACAATTACTGCATGGCGGCGTTTTTTAAGCCGTTCTTCCAGGTGATACAAAAAGCCGTTGTAACCTTCCAGATTAAAAGGCACTTCCGGAATTAAAACAAAGTTTACTTCATGGCTTGCAAGCGCGGTATGCGCCGCAATAAAACCGGAATCCCGTCCCATAACTTTTACAAGACCGATACCATTAATTGCAGATGACGCTTCCATGTGAGCCGCCGCAACAACTTCAACCGCTTTTGAAACTGCGGTATTAAAACCAAAAGACCGGTCTATCAGGACAAAATCGTTATCAACTGTTTTGGGTATTCCTACAAGGGCTATTTTAAGCCGCCTTCTTTCTACCTCTTCGGCAATATCAATTGTACCGCGCTGAGTTCCGTCTCCGCCGATTGTAAAAAGCATGTTAAGGTTGAGCCTTTCCATGGTATCGACTATTTTTGTAACTTCTTTGCCGCCGCCGCGCGCGCTTCCCAAAAATGTACCGCCAATCTTGTGAATATCATCAACAATGTCAGGATCGAGTTTCTTTAAATCAAACTGCGATTCCGGCAGAAAGCCCCTGTAGCCGTAACGGATACCGGAAATTCTCCTAACGCCGTACCGTGTCCACAAACAGCGTACAAGCGCACGGATAACATCGTTAATACCCGGGCAAAGACCGCCGCAAGTTACAATGCCTGCATGAACATGCGCGGGAGTATAATAAATTAACTCCCTTGGACCGGCGCGTTCCAGCACCTGGCTTCTTTCTATTGACGGCTGCGGTCCCGGCACAACGGTCGGACAAAGCCGGATATACTGATCGTCAGTTACATAATTGGCTACCTTGTCTCCAAGAGATTTCGACATAATAATCGGCGAATGAACCGATGGCTTTCCAAGTTCTTCAATGGTA
The DNA here is from genome assembly GCA_009784975.1 of Treponema sp. Lineage (GTDB taxonomy): Bacteria > Spirochaetota > Spirochaetia > Treponematales > Breznakiellaceae > WQXQ01. Next base: position 40,763 of record WQXG01000011.1, on the reverse strand, counting down.
AAATCATGATTATCACTCATAAATAACAACTCCTCTATACTATACCTAGTTAATTTCATTATAATATTAGTTCAGATAATAAACAATGGAAAAGAAGCTGAAAAAGCGAAGCGGTTACCCCAGCCATCTTGCAGCAGGCAAAAATCCATAGTATACTGACATCATGAAATTCACACCACCAAACATGGGCAAATTAAGCCCGAACAAGCTGATTTTTATAATCGCGGGAATATTGGTACTGATTCTTTTGGGTACCAGTGTTTTTATCGTTGATCAAACCGAACAGGCGGTTATGACCCGTTTTGGCAAATACACCACAACAAAGGGGGCCGGACTCCATTTTAAACTGCCTTTCGGCATAGATCGCAACTATACGGTCAATGTTACAACCGTACAGACTCAGGAGTTTGGCTTTCGTACAACAAGGGGCGGAAGTTTTCCAACCTATGCAAGCCAGACAGCAGAATCTGTCATGCTGACAGGGGATCTTAATATCGTCGATGTTGAATGGATTATTCAATACCGCGTTGTCGATCCAAGAGCATGGACATTTAATGTTAACGAACGTACTGCAACAATCCGGGACGTGTCACGTTCTGCAATTAATATGCTGGTTGGCGACCGCGCCATCATGGACATCATGGGAGTTGAACGCAGTGCCATCGAAGATGCCGGTCTTGTCTTTATGAACGATACATTCCGCGGATACGGTTTGGGCATCGATGTAATTGCCGTAAAGCTCCAGAATGTCACTCCTCCCTCCGGCGTACAGGCGGCTTTTGAGGACGTAAACAAAGCGATGCAGGATCTTGAACGGCTAATCAATGAAGGACAGCAGGCTTATAACGAACAAATTCCCAGAGCCAGAGGCGAAGCGGAAAGGATGATTCAGGTAGCACAGGGTTATGCTACAGAACGATTAAACAGAGCAAACGGCGATGTCGCCCGTTTTAATGCCGTGTACGAAGAATTCCGCCTTGCCCCCGAAGTTACCAGGCAGCGGCTGTACTACGAAATGATAGAAGAAGTATTCAAGAACGAGGAAGGCATGACAATTGTCGATCGTAATTTACGGAATTTCCTGCCCCTTATGAACGTTCAGGGAGGAGCAAGATAATGAAAAGAATAATTACCACCGCAATAATTGTTTTAGTAATTTTAATCGGCATAATAGTTGCAGGGCCTTTCTACATTATAAACGAAGGCGAGCAGGCAGTAGTTGTACAGCTTGGACGCATAACCAATGTTGTCACAGACGCCGGTCTTAAACTAAAAGTTCCGTTTATAGACGAAGTTGTCCGTTATCCCAAGAAAATTATGGCATGGGACGGAGAAGCGAGAATTGTACCGACAGCAGAAAGACAATTTATTTTTGTTGATGTCGTGGCGCGCTGGCGCATTGCCGACCCCAAGAAATTTTACGAATCCATCAATACTGTAGATGCCGCATATTCAAAACTGGCAGAAATAATTGACTCCGAAGTCCGCACTGTAGTAGCAGAAAACCCGTTAAGGGAATCGGTAAGAAATTCCAATATCATTATGGATCGTTCGTCAAACGCCGACATCATGGGATTGGGAGATACAATCGAAGTGGAAATAATCAGCTCTACAACACAATCCAGTTCTAGCCATGAGCCCATTATACGCGGACGCCGCCAGCTTGCAGAAGAAATACTTGCGCGTTCACGGCGCATGGTTCCTGAATACGGCATTGAATTAATCGATGTTGTTACACGGCAGATTAGCTACTCCAATGAGCTTACACCCAGCGTTTATGCCCGTATGATTAGGGAAAGAAACCAGATAGCCATGGCTTTCCGTTCCGAGGGCGAAGGCCGCAAGGCGGAATGGATGGGCAGAATGGAAAACGAAAAAGTATCCATAATTTCGGCTGCCGAGCTTCAAGCCCAGAGAATCCGGGCAAGAGCCGATGCCGAAGCCGCGAGAATTTACGCGGGCGCCTATAACAGAGACAGATCTTTCTTTGATTTCTGGAGAGCGATAACATCATACCGCGAAACCATGCCAAAGTTCGAGAAAACTCTTACAACCGACATGGAATATTTCAGATATCTCTATAATCCGAGATAATATTGAAGCAGCGCATCTATATTTCTAATTTAGAAGACAACCCCGATGTCGGCGCTGCGCCGACATCGGAGATCTTTTTTGAAACCGGGCTGGATGCGCGCGCTTTTGCCAGGACAAAATTATCGCAAACCCTGGTTGAATTGGGTTATATTGTTTCTCCCGCGTTATCCGAAACCTGGAAAGCAGCGGGAGTAAAAGAAATTGACGGCTTTATGAGAGTCTTTGGACCAATGTTTCCGGGAAAAAGACTCGACCTGCTTCTTGAAAATTCCGATCCATGGGGGGACTTCACGGCTCTTGAATCTGTAATTTGCTGGATTAGGGCAAAGCTGCAGCTTTCAGCCGCAGACGGCGATAATTGTTCCGCAAACAACCCCGGCGCGGCATTTATTTATAATGACAAAGTTTTTTTCGCTCCGCAGCAATTGGCAAACCACTGCCTCTATGCAGAAGGACAATTCCTTGATATTTACAACAGCCCTGATTTATTCGGCACGGACGCGGCTGCTTTCTGCGCCGGTGTAATGCTGTACAAAATATTAATTAAAACCCACCCCTATGAATATGCGGATATTTACCAGAACATGAGAGACGGAGTATTCCTGCCGCCTCATATTGCAGCCCCGGAAATGAATGAAAAACTATCCAATCTAATACAGTCTGCCCTCCTTCTGCCTGTTGCAAAAAAACAAACCTTAAAAAGCGGAACAGATATCCTTGGGGAGATTTATGAATTATTAAAAGATACAAAAGATATTTCTTCGCTTTTCTGCGAAATACCCGCAGAAAAAAAAGCGCAGGCAGAAAAAGAAAAAAAGAATTTTGTTTTTAAGCAAAACATTACTGTTAAAACAAAACGTTTTGTTATACGCAACAAGTTTCTTTTAACGGGAATTACTGCCGGTTTTATTTTTGCTCTTATTGTTATAATCAGCATATATAACGGGTATGCGCAGAGACCGACCACAAAAGGAATGGCGCCTGATACTGTTGTAAGCGCATACTACGAAGCTTTCAGTTTACTGGATCATATGTTTATGGAAGCATGTATAATGAGGGCAAACAGAACAGATATAAATATTGCCATAAGCTATACTGCGATGAGCAAAGCAAGACAGGCTTATGAACATTTATCCGGCAGCATAATGATTGCAGCGGAAGAATGGAAATTAAACGGCGGCGAACTTCCGGCTCCCAATGTGTTCGGCATAACAGATTTAATCATAGATTACGAAGGCGAAGACGACGGCAAGATAAAATACCATGCCAGTTATATATTATGGTTTCCGCAGGCTCCGCTGGACGAAGGCCTGGAACCTCTTTATGAATTTTCAAGAAACCGCACCGATAAACTTACGTTAAAAACAGACAGACGAAACAACTGGAGAATTACGGAAATTCTGCGAACCGAACAATAAAATCAGGGAACCACTATCTCTGAAGCCGCGCTTCCGTTACGAGCGTAAATCCGCCGCGGATTGGAAGGATCTGTAAACCGTCTTCCCTGAAGAAAAAACACATATTGATAAGTGCCCGGAGGCAGCTGAATTGTAATACTGTAAACACCCCGCGGTCCTTCCCGCATTTCGTACATAAAAGGATCCCAGCTGTTAAAATCACCCGCTATTGTAACAATTTCACCGGGCGGTCCCTTAAAGGTAAAAAATAAACCTTCGGGCAGAGCGCTAATAGGATTTTGTCTTATTGTCCTATGAGGCATAGTCAAAATTGACATGGCAAGACCGGACGCAGGATCACGGCGGCTTTGCAGATTGGCAGGGTCAATAGTCCAAAGTCCGTTAATAATAAGCCTGTATTCCAGTTCAGAAAGATGATCAGGCACCTGATACGCAAAAAATTGCATCCCGGAATCCCTGTACGGGCTCGGAATTTTTTCTCCGGGCAGGATAATCGGGTTTCTGCGATCCTGGGGAATAATTAATGGCCTATACCAGTAAATATTGGCAAAATTTTCATGGGCAAAAGCAACTCCCACCCTTCTCAGGCTTGAATCAGCGGTAAAAACTACGAAATTCTCATGAATTATCGGCTCACCTGGTCCTGAAAGAGCCAATAAACGGTTAATAACTTCATAATTTTCCCATTCAGCCGCTGTTATGGGGATGGCAGAGAAAGAGGCAATTAACATGAAAAGTACGAATATTCTAATCGTTTTCATACATTCTTTACAATTATCGGTCGATATATAATTATCTTAATATGAGAAGCTTAATACATAGCGGGTCCACCCGGACGGAGTTTTATGCCATCATTAAATGAGCTAAGGGAATTTAAAGCCTCTTTTCACGACATCGCAAATGAAAGAAAAGATGTTACTTCAAAAGAATTACCTTTTGATGACCTTGCTCTCCCCAAAACAGAAGCGCCTCCGTTTAACCCTTCCCGCCATAGCGATGCTCCGGATTTTTCAGATACAGGGGATTCCGGCTACGATTTTAGCTCTTTTATAAATGACCTTCCCGGAGGAGACGTGTCCGGGGAGCACCCCGACCCGCTTGATGATATACTTGGCGGGCTGGGCAGTACCGACGATTCTTCCACGCTGGATGATATTCTGGGCAGCATAAATTCCGAAAGCAGCGCAGATGAAAACATTGATACTTCTTCGTTCCTTGCAGATATACTCGGAAATGACCAAGGCGTCCCCCAAAAAGAGCCGGATGAGTTTGAAGGTTCTTTCCCGGAAGGTCTGTTATCTGATACACCAGCAGACGATCCTTTTGCAGATTTTACTCAGGATACTCCTGCCGCTTCAGCAGGCGACAATCTGACAGATGACCCCTTCGCCGCTTTAGCAGACGATCCATTCGCTGCTCCAACAGATGACAATCTGACAGATGATCCCTTCGCGGCAGATGATCCTTTCGCCGCTGCGGCAGACGACAATTTAACAGAGGATCCCTTTTCCGCTCCGGCAGACGACAATATCTTTGACAATTTTGGCGATGGTTTTCCCGGAGAACATGATGATGATTCAGACAACGATTTTTCTGATGCCATAGACATGGGCGGCGAAAGTCAGAGCGGAGAGATCTCCGGCATTAAAACAGAAAGTTATGAAGAGCCGTCCTTCCCGGAATCCTCTCCTGCGGAGCCGGATTTTGAAGATTATCACAGCGAAGGCAGCATCGACCTTGGCGGAGAATCCCTTACCGACAGTTTTAAAAAACCAGCCGGCGACAATGATTTTCCTTTAGATGAATCGTTAGGCGACAGCTCCTTTGCCGATTCCGGCACCGGCGGTGCTGGCACCGATTTTGGAACAGATGATTTTGATTTTACCAATGATGCCGCAAGCGCCGATTCCGGAACAGGTAATTTTGACAGCCCGCTGTCAGATATGGGTTTTTCCGATGATTTTGGATCAACTGATATTCCGTCAGACACCGGCGTTTCATCCGGCAGTGAAGAATTAAATCTAAATGAATTCGAAGATTTTGGCTCCGATTTTGCATCCGGCTCAATTGAACTGGACAATGAAACGCCGGCAAGCTCGGATTCTTCTGCAGAAGAATCTGCTGAACATGTTTTCGGCAGCGATGATTTTCATATCCCCGGACTCGATGATATATTTGATAAAACAAAAACCGACATTACTATTGATGTTCCTGTAAAGAAAAGATTTTCTTTCAGGCGAAAAAAGCAAAAAACAGAAGAAGCGCCGGAAATCCACGATATAGAAGAAATTGCCTTAACTCAGAATGATGTAGACAAGTTATTAAAAACACTGTCTTCTTATCCGTTAAACTTAAGAATCATCTGCGAAGAATTAATCGCAGAGCAGGTAATTTTACCTCAGCAATTATCAAAGTTAATCAGGCTTCTTGTAAACGGCGCGCATGTAAAAGAGACTGCGCTTCATGTTGAGCAGATAATCGGCAAACCGGTTATTATTCCCAAAAGTTTTGAAAAAAGCACCGGCGCGGCATTTGAAGCGGAACAGGCAAGTTTTGCCTATATTTTTGTTCACAACTTTCTTCCGGTACTTCGGTTATTCGCCGTAATTGCGGCTTTAACAGCTTCTGTTGTGTATCTTGGCTATAGATTTATTTATATACCCCTTAGGGCAGAATCAATGTACAAGCGGGGTTATGAACGAATTGCAGCCGGAGAATACCAACGCGCAAATGATCTGTTTCATCAGGGATTTACCTTACATCGGAATAAAAAATGGTTTTATGCTTACGCCGAAAGTTTCAGGGATCATCGCCGCTACATGCTTGCAGAAGGAAAATACGATGAACTTTTAAGATATTACCCAAGGGATAAAAAAGGCGTTCTGGATTACGCCAGCCTGCAAACATATTATTTGTTAAATTACGACAAGGCAAACAGGCTTCTGCAAAGAGAGCTTCTTGATTATGCTCCAAATGATTTTCACGGTCTTCTTGCAGCCGGAGATAATTTCCTTGCATGGGCAGATTCCGATCCGTCAAGATTCGGCGATAAATATGAAGATGCCCGTTTCTCTTATGCCCGGCTTCTGGAACTGAACGGATGGCAGGTGCCGATTGTAGAACGAATGATGAAGTATTTTATCCGCACAGATAATCTAAAAGAAGTGCTTTATCTGCGAGCCTGGTTTGACAGCAGCAATAAACGCAAACTGTCAGCTGAATCTCTTACTGAACTTGGCGGATACCTTTTGGATAAACAGCTTGAAAGACCAACCGGCGTGCCAAATCCATATATCGAAAGCATAGAAAGCGTGCGCGCCATGCTTTTGCAGGCAATCAGGGAAGACCCTTACATCCCGGAAGCCCATTATCATCTTGCGCGTTATCATAAAAATCTCGGCAATGTTTATGATGAACGGTTAACTCTGGAAAACGCAATCCGTGCATTTAATCTGGCTAAACAAGAATCCGTACGCAGACGGCTAAACCGTGTTGATACCCACTATCGTTATGCGGAGCTGCTTGTAAATAACAGGGAGTTCTTCCCGGCAGAAGAACAGCTGGTTAAAGGCATAGAACTGTACGAAGAATACCTTTCCAGAAACCTGATACGTCCTTCCCCTCAACTGGGGCAGCTTTATGCAGCCAAAGGCGACCTGGAATTTTACGTAAAAACGGGAGACAGACAGGCTGCTTCAAAAGCCCTTGCCGATTACCTCCGTGCCGAAGGATACGGATATGCTCCGCCCGAGATGCAATATCGCATGGGGGCAGCTTACTATCAGCTTGAAGAATGGGGTAATGCCCTTAACTACCTTTTCCGGGCTTCGGCAGAAATGCCTCTTAACAGGCGTTTACTCTACGCGCTGGGCAATGCGGCGTATCAGCGGGGAGACTATTTTGCGGCACAGGGCTATTATAACCGCCTCCTTGATATCCTTGAAAACCAGCGTGTCAGGCTGCCCGTACTGCTGCCTAACGACAATCCGCTCTTTTTGGAACTTGGAGAACGCCTGATGATGGCGCGGAATAACACAGGGGTTGTCTACGAAGCCCTTGCCGAGCAAACCGGAAACAACGAATACCGCTCCAGAGCCTGGGCATTATACGCCGAATCTGCCCGCGCATGGGATTCTATCACCAGAAACCCGGAAACCATGATAAGAATGCGCCTTTCGGACATACCCGGCGCGCCAGGCATCAACCTTGGCTACCTGAACGCAAACAATGCCGTACGCCCAAACAGCGCCTATAAACCCGGTATTTTTGTCCGAATTGACAGGGATGGGGTCGAACCCTCCCGCTGGGAACAATTAGCCCCCTTTGGCGCAATGAATTAAAAAGATTTTTGTTGACGGCAGGGGATACTCGTGTTAAAATTAAGTATACCAGTTTGGTAATTGCAAACTCTGTTTGTACCATATATCATACCTTTTGGATAAAGCTATGCAATATTTTGATACTCATGCCCATTTGGGGCTGATAGTTGAAGACCCCATTGAGCAGCTCATTGTGATACAGGAAGCCCGCCAGGTTTCTGTTAATCGGATTGTTTCTATTTGTAACAGTCTTCATGATTTCGGTCAGGTTTACGAAAACCTGAAATCCGCAGCAAACGTATACCATGCCATCGGTGTAAGCCCTTCTGAGGTGCAAAACCCCGGCAAGGACTGGTACCAGAAAATCGAACAAAGCGTTCAATATCCGCGCGTGGTTGCCATTGGCGAAATAGGCCTGGATTATTTCCGCAGGTTCGGAGACAAAAAGTCCCAAATTGAGCTTTTCATAAGCCAGCTTGATCTTGCCGCAAAACTCAATTTACCGGTCATCATCCACAACCGTGATGCCGGGCACGATGTCCTGGACATCCTCCGCGACCGTCTGCCTCCCAGAGGCGGAGTGCTCCACTGCTACTCCGAAGACGCCGCCTATGCCGAAAAAGCGCTGGAGCTGAACCTCTACTTTTCTTTCGCAGGAAACCTGACATACAAAAACGCCAAAAACCTGCACGAAACAATAGACGTCCTCCCCACAGACCGCATCCTGATCGAGTCAGAAGCCCCGTTCATGGTCCCCGCCGATTACCGCGGCAAAAGAAACATGCCCAAATACCTTCCCATCACCGCCCGCTACATGGCAGACAGGCTTGGTATCGAAGAAGAGGCACTGGCAAAACAGCTCTGGGACAACGCAAACAAGTTTTTCGGGCTGGAAGGGTAATGCGGCTACTTGGATAATGTCAGGCTTTTTTGCCAAAATTAAAATTAAAAACATTTCCCAATATAGGCAGTTTTTTATTTGGTCCGGTTATTTCATAACAATAGTCACCCAGTTTTTCGATGCGGCGAACTATGTCTATAAAAAGCAATTCTGTTCTTACATTTTCACCTGCTTCAAGACGCTGTCGTCCCAGTTTTTGCAGTTTCTTTCTGCTCTTGTCTATTTCTTTTTCAAGTTCACTTGCGCGTACCCATAATGAGCCCGCTTGCTTTGAGCTAAATGCCCGGAAGTTTACAGGCGCTTTGTCTTTTGCCGGAGTATTGGGGCTTAGTTGTTTTTCCAAAACTACAAGGAATTCTTCCACTAACCCCACATAGGGAATCAGATCATCCAATTGCGTGTCTTTAAACAGATATGATTTACTTACGCTTTTTTCCAGCAGGCGGCTGATGCTGTAACATTCATCACTCATTGATTCCAGCGAGACAACAACCTGCATCAAATAAGAAATTCGATTTTCAGATGCTGAACAAAGTTTGATTTTTGAACATTCAATTAAGAAATTGGTTAGTTCCTCGCGCATTTCATCTATAAACTCTTCTTTTCTTTGCAATTCAATGCAGAGTTCTTCTGTTTTTTCTTTTGCTGTATCTTCATGCAGGATACGTAATACTGCGCAGAACCTGGCAAACATTAAAGAAACAAGTCCCGCCATGTTGGAGATTTCTTTTTCTGCGCGCAGAATGTTTAATTCCGGCGAATCGGCGTCAATTGCAGACAGGTATGAAAATTTGTAATGTTCTATTTCGTCTTTCTCTTTTTCCAATGCGATTTGTTTTTCCGGAAGCAGGAAAGTAATAAGATTTGCAAATTGTTTTACAAAGGGCAGAAAAAGCAGGGTGTTTATAATATTATAAGTTGTGTGAAGTCCTGCAAGATGAAGAGGAATAGCTTCGTTGGAGGCAATTGCAGCCCAGGGATCTCCCGGCAATATTATTTGAACCAATTTTAACATTGGAATTAGCATGGGAAGCGCCCATACAATTCCTATTACATTGAATAAAACATGAACAAGCGCAGTTTGTTTTGCGTTTATATTTCCTGCAAGAGATGCTATTACCGCATTTAAAGGAGTGCCAAGATTAGAGCCTAAAATCATACCGGCAGCCATTTCAAAAACAATTATATCCTGGAAAGCAAGCGCCATTATTAAAGCGACAGATGCAGTGGAGGAATTTATAATGAGTGTCATTATAAATCCAACGCCTGCGCCAATCAATATGGCAAAAATTTTACCGCCGCCGAAATTTCCTATGGCGCTAAAATCAAAAATATCATTTACATTTGCCATTCCTGATGTAAGGTAAAAAAGCCCCAGGAATAAAAATCCAAACCCCAATAAAAATTCCCCGATGCTTCTGTACTTCCATTTTGTAATGCTGATAATAAAACCTATTCCTATTGCGGGTAATGCAAGACTGTCGATGCTTAGCTTAAAACCAACGATAGAAATAATCCATGCTGTTAAAGTTGTACCAATGTTTGTTCCAAGTATTACGCCGATAGATTGAGTAAGATTCATGAGTCCTGCATTCACAAAAGAAACCACAATAACGCTGAATGCAGTTGACGACTGAATAATGGCAGTTACCAAAAAACCGGTAAAAACCCCGATAAACCGGTTGCTGGTCATAAAGTTAAGCGCTTTCCGCATTTTATCGCCGGTGCTTTTCTGCAGCCCGTCACTCATGGTTTTCATGCCAAAGAGGAACATGCAGAGTCCCCCAAGCATTTGTAATGTCAGCATTATTGAATTCATGCGGAAATTATATGATATATGGAAAAGTTTTTCCAGTATGGTGTGCACCAGATGGTGCGCGGTATTGACAATGTTTATATAAATAGATAATCCTTAATATAGGAGAAAATCATGAAAACTTTAAAATTAATAGCATTTATTCTTATCCTCGTATTGGGTGTAGGAGCCGGGATATATCTTGCAAACAACATTGATTTTTTGAACAACAAGACAGAAAAGATAAATATAACTTCTACCATTAAGCAAATTCTGCCTGTTTCTGAATATGTAAGTATTGTTTATCATTATACCGATGTTATTACTCATTCAGACGCTATACCATTTTTTAATTGGGGAAATATTCCTTTTACGGAAAAGAAATCAATTTATACAATAGATGGAACGGTAAAACTCGGTTTTAACGGCGAAAAAATAAATATAAAACATTCCAGAGATACTATTACAATACAAATGCCCGCAATAGAAATAATTTCTCATGAAATTTTCCCGGATACTTTTAATCTATACGATGAAAAATCAGGCTTATTTAACAGATACACTCTGACAGATGCATATTCTCTTCAGCTGGTACAGCGGCTTGAACGGGAGAAAAAAATAAATGAAAACGAAAACCTGTTTGCGCAGGCAAGAACATCTGCCGAGCAGCAATTTAAAAGATTACTGGAATCACTGCCGGGTATAAAAGACAACTATAGCATTGTGTTTGAATGGGATATGTAAAAAGTATTCGCGGGTAGTTTTTATTGTTCTTCAACAATCTCCCAATGCCCGCCTTTATCCGGTCCAATGCGATTAATCTTTCCTTCGGCTTTAAGTTTTTTTAGATTGTACTTAATCCCATCAACGCTTAATCCAAGAATTCTTGCAAGTTCAGGAGCAGAAATATCAGGTTTTTCTTTGATTGCTTCTATAATTTTCAGGGTAGTTTTCAGGGTAGTTTTCAGGGTAGTTTTCAGGGTAGTTTCTGGGTGTTTTTCAGTTTTTATATCACCATCTGCATTAACCTCTGTATTCTTCCCAAATAAATTGATTTTCCATTCAAGCTTAAATGTTTCTTCATCCTTCAACTCAGGGTCAAATCCGGCATATTGTTTTGAATACTTAAAAATATTACGTACACCTGACCCTAATTCGTCAGCAAATCCTATTTCTTTAAATACTCTTGCGATTGCAGGATTTTTGGGATTAGGGATATTACTTTCCGGAGTAATGTGATTATATGTGTATTGTTTATTTCCGTTTTCTGCAATGATTTTATCATCTTCAATTATCAACCTTGCCGGGCTGTGAATTTGGAACTCTCTATGTATTAGCATATTAACAGCAATTTCTCGAAATATTGCATTGCGAATATCTACACGGGTAGTATCTTCCAGAAAAAACGGCGAAGGAAGATGTTTGCTTATGAAATCCATAATCCTTTCGTAACTTTCGATTAAATTAGTTCTTACATCATCACGATCATCGTATCTGTCTTTATCCTTAACTCGTAAAATTAAATCGGTTTTAAAATGAGGAAGAACATTCAATAAAGTTGTATCTTTCCCAAAAAGCAATGCGGCAGCCAATGTAAAACCGCTTTTATTTGTAAGCATATCTTTTCTGTATAATTTTATACTTTTTAATAAATCAAAATCGCTTAAATTACCCCAAGGATGGTTTTTATCTCGTATTACAGCAATTTTTCTTACACGTTCAATTAAATCCGGACGCAAATCTTCCTCCAGCGTTAGATATTCAAACACTTCATTTTCAGAAAAATCTTTTTGTTTCCTAAGATGCAATTCGTTCATTCGTTTTGACTGCCGCGTTATATCCAAATCGCTGTCATAATTTCTTATATATATTTTCCCGTTATAAGATTGCACATCAGCGCTTTCTGGTACATTGATATATAAAATCGATTTATCAGATATTTTTATCTCCTGTATTGCTAAATATAAAGCCGGATAATTTATCTGAGGATTATTTATTGTTGTTGTTAAATCCGCTATATAATGTTTGATTTTAGATTTATCAATCCCCTGGATAGTCCCATCATCTATCACCCCCAGCAGAATCTCGCCGCCTATGGTATTAGAAAAAGCGCTGATGGTTTCATAAATAGATTTAGGAACTCCGACCTTGGCTTCCTTGAATTCCAGTTTTAAACCTTCCCCTTGTTTTATGAGGTTTTTTATTCGTTTTAACATATCTCTTCCCTATGGTAATATATTCCCTAATATATAAAAATAAGCAATAGTAATATGAGGAAATAAAACCATGAACCTATTCCGCCCTGTTAAAATCGGCTCTCTGGAACTGCCGGGTAATCTCTTCCTCGCGCCCGTCGCAGGTTACACCGACCGCGCATTCCGCTCCATTTGCGTCGAGGAAGGCGCCAACTTTTCATTCACAGAACTGGTCTCCGCCGAAGCCCTAAGCCGCAACCCCCAAAGATACAACCTAACCCCCTCCTCTTCTTCCTCTTCTTCCTCTTCTTCCTCTTCTTCCTCTTCTTCCTCTTCTTCCTCTCCCTCTTCCTCCGCGTCCTCTGCGCCACTGCGCCTCCGCGAGAGCTCCCCCTCCTCTTCCCCCAACGCCGTAAACCTAATTCAGCGCGGAGAAAACGAAAAACACTACGCAATACAATTATTCGGCGGAGAAAGCGAATCAATTTACAAAGCGGCACTGCTTCTTGCGCCGCTAAAGCCTGATGCGCTGGACATAAACAGCGGCTGCCCTGTTCCCAAAGTTGTAAAAAACGGCGCAGGTTCCGCATTGATGAAAAATCCGGCTAATCTGGGACGCATAGTGGAAGCCGCTGTCCGCGCTTCGCGTGAAAGCTTAGGCGGCATTCCCGTCACGATAAAAATCCGTTCCGGCTGGGACAGCAGTTCCATCAATTATGCAGAATGCGCCCGTATTGCAGTTGAAGCAGGAGCTGCAATGGTAAGTTTGCACCCCCGCACACGCGCGCAGAGTTACAGCGGCAGAAGCGACTGGTCGCACATCGCAGATTTGGCATCACACCTGCCGGTGCCTGTTACCGGATCCGGCGACCTTTACACACCCGAAGACGCGCGGCAAATGCTGCAGGAAACCGGCTGTGCGGCAATTATGTTTGCAAGGGGAGTAATGGGCAATCCTTTCATTTTTTCGGCAACGCTTTCGCTGCTGACAAACGGCACATGGGAACCGGCGCCTTTTTCCAGACGGATAGCTGCAGCGCTTCGGCATCTGGAAATGCTTGCAGCAGATATCGGCGAACGCACAGCATGTCTTGAAATGCGAAAACAATTCTGCGCCTATACAAAGGGAGTCACAGGAGGGGCGGCTTTGCGGGAAAAAGCAGTTCATGCAGAAACAATCGCTGATTATAAAAAGATAGCCGCAGAAGTCCATTGACAATCATTGCTTTTTCAGCCTATCCTTGAGACATTATGGTAAAAATAATTGTTATAGTTGCATTGTTTGCCGTTCTTGGCATCGGTCTTGGCATTTTATTCAATAAATTGGTCATTAAGAAATTTCCGGAAAACGAAAGAAAACTGGGGTACGTAAATACAATAATTGTTTTTATGATTACAGCGGCTGCATTGGCTGGAATAGTACAGGCAAAAATCCTCGGCGATGCCATGCTAAACGATTATTCAGCATCAATTAAACAGTATATCAATGATAATCATTCGAACATCGGCTTTGTAAGAAACGGACTTGATTTAAGCGGTAATAGAGAGGCTGCCGTAATAAACAGCGCCCTTACCGATATAAAAGCAATTTTACCGTCATATATAGATATCGGAGTCAGCAGAGGAATATATGATTTTGCTTCCAACATGGTAATAAATCAAATGCAAAAAAGCCTGTTAGCAATGCATCCCGGAAATATGAAGGTGGTTGATTCATTTAAAGACGAAAACAATTTTTTAACAGTAACGTCAATATTGAACGGAATGAAAAAAAGCATTACTAACATATTAAATATAGTTTTATTGGTAATTGCATCTATTTTTATTATCATATTCGTAACTTATGTAATTAAATCTTTGGTCGCTGCTGCAAAAATAAAACCGGAAAGTTCCGGCACAGCATGATTAATATAATCAGGCGGCCGTTTAAGGAACAAAACGGAAAAGTTGTTGTTGTCTATTGGCTAATGGGAATAAATATTCTTCTTTTTGCGGCAACCCAGTTTTTGGGTCCGGATATAAGATATACGCTAACGATACATTTATCGATGATACCGGTAATGGTAATAGCAGACGGATGGGTTTGGACATTTATTACATATATGTTTATGCACGGCAGCTTTAGCCATGTTTTTTTTAATATGTTCGGACTTTTTATTTTTGGAACCCATGTAGAAAGGCACATGGGCAGCAAAGAATTTTTACTTTATTATTTTGTTACCGGAATCCTTGCCGGGATTTTTTCATTTGCAGTATATCTTTTAACAGGTAATTATATAGTAGCTCTAATGGGCGCATCCGGCGCGCTTTTTGCCGTTCAGCTGGCGTTTGCGGTATTCTTTCCGCAGGCAATAATAAATATTTGGGGAATTCTTCCCCTTCGCGCCCCTGTAATGGTACTTGGTTTTACAGCTTTGGAATTGATCTTTTCCATTACCCGGTCAAACAGCGGAGTTGCCCATCTTACCCACCTTGCCGGTTTTGGTTTTGGCTGGCTTTATTTTTTAATTCGTGCCGGAGTAAATCCCTGGCGAAGACTTACAGGAAGGCAGTAATGAAAAAAATAGGGCTGCTGTTCGGCGGAAAATCCGCAGAACATGAAATTTCCCTTTTATCTGCAAACAATATTCTTGAAGCTATGGACAGAAAAAAATTTGATCCTGTACTTATCAAAATAGAAAAAAACGGCAAATGGCAGATGAACGACATTTTTCAATGTGATGTTATCTTTCCCATTTTGCACGGTCCGTTCGGCGAAGACGGTACAATTCAGGGGTTATTAAAATTAGCCGACATTCCCTTTGTAGGACCCGGAGTGCTTGGCTCTGCTGCCGGCATGGACAAAGATGTTATGAAAAGGCTTCTGCGTGATGCGCAAATTCCCATCGGTAAATTTCTTGTGCTTAACTATAATCAAACTATGTCTTTTACCGAAATTGAGGCCGCGCTGGGCTCCCCTGTTTTTGTCAAACCCGCTAACATGGGATCTTCCGTAGGGATCAGCAAAGTCCGTAATGAAGCGGAACTGGCAGCCGCGTTAAAAGAAGCATTCCTGTACGACACAAAAGTCATCATGGAAGAATTTATCCCCGGCAGGGAGATTGAATGCGCGGTACTTGGAAACGAGGACCCCATTGCTTCCGTCCCCGGCGAAATCATCCCCAGCCATGATTTTTATTCTTACGACGCCAAGTATCTTGATGAAAAAGGCGCTGTTTTGCACATACCCGCAAAATTCGAAGCAGCTCAGGAAACAGAAAAGCGCATCCAGGAACTTGCGGTAAAAGTATTTAAAGTGCTCTGCTGCGAAGGACTTTCGCGGGTAGATTTTTTTCTAAAAAACAATGGCGAGCTGATTGTAAACGAAATTAACACTATGCCCGGCTTTACAAGAATCAGCATGTATCCAAAAATGTGGGAAGCAAGCGGCATATCCTACACCGAACTTATCACCCGCCTGATTGAATTGGCAATCAGCAGGTTTGAACGGGATCAAAAGCTAAAAACAAGCGTTGGGGGTCCCCCATGATTCTACGGTTTTAGCCCGGGCAGATCAAACTCTTCCGGGATTTTAACAGGCGTCCCCTTTGAATCAACAAAAACCCAGGTAACTTTAGCGTCAACTATTAATTCTTCTGCGCGCCAAATTTGCTGCTCGATAATTCCGCTGACTGCTCCTTTTTTGATCGGCTTTGATTTTATAACAAGCAAATCATCGATAAAAGCCGGCTTTTTGTAATCAATTTCTATCTTGGCAATGTAAGTGCCGTAACCGGATTGAACCGCTTTCTCATAATTAAAACCGACTTCCTTTAAAAACTCGTAACGGGCATATTCCAGATAGTTTAAATAATTGGCGTTATTAACATGATTGTAACTATCACATTCATAGGATCTCACCCTTAGTGTACATTCAGTATTCATGTGTAAATTATACCCATTGCGCAAGCTTTTGATAAGGGGACAACAAGAGGCTACTGGTCGCCGACAGGCACTGCGCCCTCTTGACTATTTCGCAATTAATCAGCATCTTGATCTTATGTATCGAGGCCAGCCGCCAAAATCTTTTTCATTCCCCGGCGAGTACCGTAAAGTGGCAGAACGCCTCTTCCCGCGGGATGGTCTTTTCAAGAGCCAAACACCGGATTTAAAAGCCGCATCTGAATACGCCAAAACGCTTGGAATAGGCAATGAATATCAGCGTTTACTTGCGCTTGACAGACACAGCGGGGAATTGCAGACATATTTAAGCCATTTTCAAAATAATCTGGATTTATTGATAAAAAAAACATGGGTAGAAAAATCCGACGAAAACCGAAAAGACACGCTCCAGGATGAAGTTCCTTTATTCATGAAGACAATTGAGCAGGGAGATTTTTTTAAATCCATTGAAAAATTCAGCATTATTCTGGATGAACTGGCGTATCTTTTATTCGGCGCGCAGAGCGAAAAAGAAGATTTTGCCGAATACGCATTCCGCATAGACGCGCAAATGGGGCTTTTTTGGTGGTACGGAAGCAGGCTCTCTTTATTTAAAGAGCTAAAAGACGATAAAATTTCATGGGCTATTCTGCTTCTTGGACTCTGTTATCTGACAAATTTTTAAAACTATTTTACGGGGAAAAATATGACCGATGCCGGCAGCTCTTGCAGCGAAGTTTCAAGCTCTGACTTTATAAGTGAATTTATAAAAGAAGATTTAGCATCCGGAAGATTCAGTTACGTACACACACGTTTTCCGCCGGAACCAAACGGCTGGCTGCACATAGGCCATTGCAAAGCGTTTTACATTGATTTTATCATGGCGGAGCGTTTCGGCGGCAAATGCAATCTTCGCTTTGACGACACCAATCCGGAAAAAGAAGACATCTCCTATGTCGAGGCAATAAAGCGCGACATTAAATGGATGGGTTACGATTGGGAAGATCGCGAATACTACGCATCAGATTATTACGAGTATCTGTACGATCTTGCTGTAAAGATTATCAAAAAAGGAAATGCCTATGTTGATGATCTTACAGATGAAGAAACGAGAGAATACCGAGGAACCGCAGTTGCAGACAAAAACAATATCACCATAACGCCGCCGGGAAGAAACAGTCCCTACAGAGACCGCCCAATCGAAGAAAACCTTGATCTTTTTGCGCGGATGCGCGCCGGAGAATACCCGGACGGAGCAAAAACCCTGCGTGCAAAAATCGACATGGCTCATCCCAATCTTGTTATGCGCGATCCTGTTATGTACCGTATCCGCCGCGAACACCACTACCGCACCGGCAATTCATGGTGTATTTATCCCATGTACGATTTTCAGCATCCGCTTTCCGATGCAAAAGAAGGAATAACACATTCTCTTTGTTCGCTTGAATACGAAATACACCGTCCGCTTTACGAATGGTTTATCCGCGAAGCGGAAGTATTCCCGTCCCGCCAGATAGAATTTGCCCGCCTTAACTTAAGTTACACTGTTATGAGCAAACGCTGGCTTTTAAAACTTGTGCAGGACAAATATGTTTCCGGCTGGGACGACCCCCGAATGCCGACAATCGCAGGTTTACGCCGCCGCGGATACACGCCGCAGGCAATACGCAATTTTGTTTCACAAATCGGAATCTCAAAAACAGACAGCATGGTAGACATCGCTTTCCTTGAATACTGCCTGCGCGAAGATTTAAACAAACGCGCATTGCGCATAATGGCTGTACTAAGACCGTTAAAACTTATCATAGAAAATTATCCGCAGGAAAAAAGCGAACTTCTCGAAGCCGTCAACAATCCCGAAGACGAAAGCGCAGGAAAACGCAGCGTCCCGTTCTCCCGCGAACTGTGGATTGAACGCGAAGATTTTGAAGAAACACCTCCGCCCAAATACTTCCGCCTCTTCCCCGGCAACGCGGTACGCCTTCGTTATGCATACATTATCACCTGCACCGGTTTTGACAAAGACGAAAACGGCAACATCACTGCCGTGAGGTGCATTTATGACCCGGAAACCAAAAGCGGCAGCGCCGGTGGCAGCGTTGCCGGCGGCACTGCCGGCAGCAGCGTTGCCGACAGCAGCAAAAAAGTAAAAGGCACAATTCACTGGGTCAGCGCAGAGAGCGCAGTCCCCATCGAAGTGCGTCTTTACGATTACCTGTTCAGCGCAGAACGCCCAATGGACAGCGTTGATTGCCAGGGCAATCGCGGTTCCTTCATCGATAATCTCAATCCCAACTCACTTGAAGTAATAGCCAACGCATGGGGCGAGCCTGCGATAGCAAATGCCTCACCTGAACAATCATTCCAGTTTGAACGCCTGGGCTACTTTGTACGCGACATCGGCAGCGAAAAGCCTGTGTTTAACAGAACGGTTGGTTTGAGGGATACGTGGGGAAAGATTGTAAAGAAGGGGTAGCTTTTCTCTGGATTTTCCTGCGTGATTGGTATATAATTATATTAGGTTATATCCAATGAAATTAATGCCGGTTTTGATTATTATACTATCTTTCTCTATCCTTTCATGTGTTGTTGATTTCAGCGAAAATGCTTTATTAATAGATACAATAATGGCTGGGAAAGAAACAAGATATGATGCCGAAGTATTGTGGGACAGGGAAGTTTTCGGTAGCTATTATGACCTTACTTATATTACTGCAGGCAAATATTTATATTTCCCGGCAAATAGAATTCCCGGCGGAGGCTCAAGTGTTGTTAAAATTGATATTGAAACCGGTAAAGTAATATGGGAAAGTGACAGAATTTTTCCGCAATCCAGCCAAAATATACGAGAAATACAAATAGTCGGAGAACACATCTATCTGCCTGTACTCGGATATATCTACATATTAAATGAATCTAACGGTAAGCTGGCTGCAACCTTACTGCTTGGCGAAAATGAAACAGAAGCAAGACGCAACAATGCATCGCCGGAAAGTTATACTGTAGTTTCCGATTATCTCTTTTGGGGAAATACACAGTATGTTTCTGCAGCTTTTAGAGGGGTAAGACGGCTTGATACTTCCATGATAGATTTTTTAAAGAATCCTTACGAAGTTCAGAAAATAGCGCCGGATCTTGTCTGGACCGACAATATAACAACTGTTACTTCCAATATAATTTCAGAAAATGGAGTTATTTATTTTATTACATGGTCGGGTATTCTAATTGCAATGGACGCGGAAACCTGCGATATTATTTGGGAAGAAGATACACGTCAGGTTTTAAACAACAGAACTTTTGCTCTTGTTTTATACAATGATAATATATTAATTGCAGCAACAGGTTTATCCAGCTACAATAAAAACACCGGAGATTTAATTTACGAAAACTTTGAAGCAGATAAAAGATTTGCTTCCAGAATTACATTGCACGATAATATACTGTATTGCATCCGTAATTCCAACAGGTCAGTAATTGCCATTAATGCCGATACCGGTGAAACAGTTTGGAATTACGATCTGGATGAAGATAATTATTATTACAGAACACGCCCGTATATATATGAGGAAAAATTATATGTTATGAGCGACTCTGGTTTACGGGTACATAACGCCGCCAATGGAGATTTTACCGGTGTAAATAAAAGAACAATTGAAATAAACATGACCCATGCAGAGTATAAAGGAATAATATATAATGACACGCTTGTTATATTTTATTCCGGCTTATACACTAATCAGACCGTATTTTTTAAAGCAATACGATGTAAATAAAGGAGCAAAAATGAAAGCGATACGATTATATTTACCGCTAATTTCCGTTTTGCTGTTTATATCCTGCGAAGTAACATATACTTACCATTATTACAAATGTTTTTTTATTGCAGAAGATTCATTTACTATTCATGGAGCAGTATTTGTCAA
Organism: Treponema sp.; assembly: GCA_009784975.1. Classification (GTDB taxonomy): domain Bacteria; phylum Spirochaetota; class Spirochaetia; order Treponematales; family Breznakiellaceae; genus WQXQ01. The sequence goes on along the minus strand of WQXG01000011.1, from coordinate 20,197 downwards.
TGACAGACTGACCGAAGGCGCAGAATTCGAAAAAATTACCGTCAGAGTAGAATCGGTAAACGATTGGGAGATTGAAGGCGTAAAAACAACAGGCAATGGCTTTACCATGAATGTAAACGCCGCAGCCAATGGCATCACTTTATCCAATGATACTCTCAATTCGAATTTAGAACCGACTTTGTTTTCCGACAATAACTCATTCTTGTATTCTAAAAAATTTCCATACCATGTTTTAGTATTTAATGTAGACGGACGAAGAGCCCGCGGGGCTTATGAGCAGGAATTCGGCAGTACTTACTATTATGTTTATATTCCCGATGCCGTTGACGCATCTTCAGAACGCAATGAATCTTACTCCCTTAACATTACCTATTACAGTTTCGATTTAGATTTTTACAGACCGGGATGGTACAAAATATATTATTCCAAAGATAATTCCATTGGAAACAATGCGGCATATTCTTCCGGCAGCAATACTAGAATTCGCGCGCCGAGGTAGTACGAGGCGATTTTTGCAACTAAAAATAGTTGGAGTACTATGAAAAACAATAGAAATGGTAGTTATTTACATTATAAAGATTATATTGGAAATGTGTGTTTTTCCGAAGAAGACGCTGTTTTTCATGGAAAAGTTGTTGGTATAAAAGCGCTTATATCATTCGAAGGTGATAGTGTAAAAGCCATAACTGACGACTTTCACAAAGCGATAGATGAATATTTGGATTTTTGTGATGCAAAAGGCAAACAACCGGAAAAACCATTTAAAGGTTCCTTTAACGTCCGAATAAATGCCGATCTTCATCGCAGATTAGTTTTAACCGCATCCGCACGAGGCATTTCTTTAAATACTTTAGTTGAAAATGCAATTAGACAAACTGTATAATATTCAAATGACAGTCACCGCTGCATAGCTATTACGCAGAAAAAGAAAAACCTTAATCTGCGTAATCAGTGACAAGCGCCTTTTATTGCCTATCGAATGGCACTGCGTTTGTTATGACCGTGTGATCATTTGCAAATGATACTGAGGCAGCTCTTAATTCCAATATATAACCGACACCTTGCTGATGACATTGGATATAAAAATCATAAGTTCCGCTTACTGCCCATGGTTCCTTATAACCTGCTTTAAAATACGCAGTTAATGTAACAGGATCGGCTGTGGTATTACTAAAATACCAGCCTTCTGGGGTCTCCATTGGATGAGGGCTTTGCAACCTTGTAATATTGCTATCAAAATTACCATACGGTGCGGTTAGCGGTCCTGGATCCCCTTCCTCAAATAAATATATCCATATACTGTCTTTGGCAACGTCATATATACTTTTTGGAATGTTAATCTCAAAAGATTTTCCAAACTCCCACCATTTAAGCACTTCAATAGCGTCCATTTGATCTTTTGTGATTCTTATGTCTTCAATGAAATAACGACCATCATCAAATGTTGGGTATTCATTTGCGTCAATAAATTCCACGGAAGATACTCTAAAATGACGTTGTTCAGAAGCGACATTAAACGTTATAAAAATATCATAAACGCCGCCGCCGCGCCATGGATTGAACTGATACTGGTTAGGAGAATAATAGGCTCCATTTTGGGGATGGACGATTGGGAAGATATATTTTCCGCCGGGATTTTTCCCGTTGTAGGAACAATAAGCGGTATTTATGGCTCCAAGAGAATCTGAATTAGTAAAATAGGGCCGTACGCTATTATACCCTCCGGCTATTTCATCATCAGTTATTTTTGTTTTAGTTGTTCCTTCCGGAAGTAAACTTATTCCGGAAAAACTGTAGCTTAAGCCATCCAGTTCAGAAGGTACGTCCATCTCAATAATTTTTGTCCCTCCGGCATACGAGCTGATTCTATAAAATCCGGTGACATTTGTATTTGTTCCCGGCGCGATATTTACAGAATCGGCTTTGTAACGGCGAGGCTGATTATACAAGCTGGTTAGCGACATATTTTGGGCGTCATTAGGTCCGGTGGTTAAGATAACATCAAAAACACCGGATTCAGTCCATGCAAACGGACTGTTTCTTTCCAAAAGCGGTATGGTTATTGTTGTACCTTCGATTATAACACCCGGGATGTATCTTTCGGCGATTAGATTAACCGTTAACTTATCAATGGATCCACGCACACTTGTTCCTGCAGGATAAACCCTTACAGTGGTATTGGCGTCAAATGTCATCCCATCAACTACTGTAATAACCAGTACATTGCCGCCCGCTGAAAACGGGGTAACTCGTCCCGCTTCGCTAATAGTAATTTCTGTGATCCTATCTGTAAAAGTCACTCCTGAAACTTTGTAAAACCTAACCGGGTCTTCGTTGGAAAAATTTCTCAACAATAAATAAACATCATAATTACCTGTACCTGTCCACATGAATTCGCTGCCGTAAGCAGGCAATAAAGGTTGAGTTAATACACCGTCTTCGTAGGAAGAGCTTGAATGAGGCATATATTCATTGCGGGTAATAATGTTGTTATTAACATGATCCGGATCATGGGGACGGTAATCATACACTTCTCTTGGAGTTGTTGCGGGTTCTACCACAAACAACGAATAGTTATAACCGGAAATCCAATTTTCTCCGTCATGTATATAATATTCATTTTTGGCAAAATCCATAATTTCATCTGAAACTGTAATCTCTAATATGTTCGTCAAATCGTACCATTGAAGATAAAAAACTTCTTCCAAATCGTTTGAGTTAACAATGGTTTTTCCTTCGGAAATAATTGTAACAGACTCCGCTTTTAGATACCTTGTTGCTGCCATTGTGTCCATTGGGTCATCGGAATTAAACGATACAAAAACGTCATAAACACCGCCGCCTTTCCACGGCGCAAACATAGTCATATTGCTGATATAAAGCGGTGTTGTTATTTTATTCCCCACAACGGTCATTTCCCAACTGGCGCCTTGTGCGATAACACTGTCGTAATTCATTATCATATCGTTTACGATTGAGCCTTCCGGCATAATTGTTACTTGTATGTTTTGGGGATTTGTTGAAAACATTAAATTCGCCGGTACGTTAATTTCAATTTCGTTCACCGGGGGTTTGTACACAGCCGTTTCTGTGTCGGTAAGCATCATTGTTAAAAACGGAACAACTTTAATTTCGCTTGCGGCTATTGCAGAGGAAGTTGTTTTAAATAAAGGCGACCAGATGCCTTCCACTGTAAGCTCGTCTTCAAGAAAGACATCTGAGCCTGTACCGACATACGGCGACAGGAATAAAACCTTTGCGCCTGTTTCGAGTATTTCTTCAATTGCTTCGGATAATTTTTTGTCGTCTTCGGTGCCGTAGACATCGTCAAATGTTAAATCTCCGATAACGTCCTGAACAGTTTGATTATAATCTTTGGTAACATAAAATTTTGCAGTATAAAAATAATCCGGGTTACCGGATGCATCAACAATGTAATCGCGTACAATCAAATTAACAGCGTTTGGATCGCCGAAAACATCCTCAATCTCAACAATAATGATTTGCTCCCAATCATCACCGTAATGAACCATGATGGCGTTTTCGGTAATGATATACATGGTGAAACTGTCGTACCATATACCCCTTGCCCATACGGGAGTTTTCGCGCCGTCTTCCTGATTAACGTCTTCTACGCCGCCTGCTGCCCCGGAACTTTGGACAACATCCAGTACGATGGTACTCCATTCACCTTCATTGTCTCTAATCTGAATAACCGCCTGGCTTAAAGCAGGAATTATATTTCCGCTTAGGTCCAAAGCGCCGTTAATGGAGAACACTGCAAAACTTGAAGCTGCCTGCATGGAAAAGCCGCCGGTACTGCGATCATACATACCGGTAAGCATGAAAATCATATCACCATCCCGAAGTATCCCGGATATGGAATCATCGTCATTGTTAACTTCGCCCGTAAATGTTTTTGCGTCCTGAGATATAACAGTTCTTGCAAAGCTGATGTTTGCACTCGAAGCCGCTTGAATGGTACCGCTAATGACGATCTTGCCGTCGCCATTTCCGTCCTCATCGCAGGCTGCAAGCCCAAGCACTGCTGCCAGCGCGATAAGCCCAATCAATTTGAATATGTTTTTCATGTCTCCCCCTAATTTGGTAGCAGCTACCGGTAGCTGCTACCTATTTTCTATTTACGGCAATGGGCTGGTGCTTAATTTAATTCGGTAAGAATCAGAGCCTACTGATCCGCCCCAGTTTGCTACGGTTGTGAATATCTTGATGAAAGCCTTACCGCTATATGTTGTTGGAATAGGTAATACTGTATTACCAGAACCAACGAAGCCACGATCAAAATCTAAAAGTTCTCCATTTTCATCTACAGCATTAATTAAAATATTCCAGTTACTACCATGATTCATTCCATTATTGAGATTTCCATGAATAAAATAATTCGTTCCGCTGGTAACATCAATCACATACCAATCGGTTTGCTGTTCGTATGCTGTGGTATTTGGACCAATACTCTTGTAGGCGGTATAATCACCGTTTAGGGTTAATGTTACTACACCCTCTCCTGTAATTTTCTGTATATGGTTGGACTGTTCGCTTTCTTCACCGTTAATTACAGTGGAGACTCTATAAAAATAGGTTGTACCGAATACCGCGGTATTATCGGTGTAACTGGGGGACCACCCTGTATTGGCAGCTTCACCTATCAAATTGAATCCGCCTGTCGTGCTGGTTGAGCGGTAAACTTTATATGATGACGCATCGGAAATAGAATCCCAGCTAATAACATTCCACGGCTGTCCGGAAGCTGCCCTTATGTTTGCCGGCGGTTTTAAAGCAGACTCAAATACAGCAGAAATCAAAACATCTCCTGCGGGCATTCTGAAGGTATATCCGCCTTCGGCTGGATTTTGCTGGGGATTAATTGTAGTGGTGCCGCTCGTTGCAATTATGCTTGCCAGCTGGAAACCAAAATTAGGATATACATAAATCCTTACGTCTGTATTTGCATCGGCTCTCCCTGAGGGGTAGGTTGAAATGGATCCGCCTTCAACGCCAGCCGGACTGCCTGGAGTCGAAACGTTTGTTGTTATATTGTACTGTGTCGATCCGCCTGTTGACGAAAATACAGCATTGATTGTAACACCGGCGGCAGGCATAGTAAAGAAATAACCATTGCTGGTATTTGGATGGTGGTTAATAGTGTTGACGCCGGACATTACCTCTATGTTTGTCAGTTGGTAACCCGGGTTAGCATTTACATAAATCGTAACGGTTGTATTTGCATCAGCACTCCCCTGAGGATAGGTTGAAATAGATCCGCCAACTTCACCGGTTACCCCGCCCCAAGTAGAAACATTTGTAGTTATATTGTACTGTGTCGATCCGCCGCTGGTTGTCCATTTCGCTGTTAAGTCCATGTTGTTGTAAATACGATCATTGAAGTTAAAGGTTATTTCCGTTGTTGTGGTATTTCCGTCTTTATCATCAGTGTGATAATAGACCCAGCTGTCAAAGGTGTGACCTAGCCGTATCGGGGTTGTAACCTGCGAACTGTTAACAGAATGTCCTTCCTGTACCTGCAAACTAATTGTTTTGCTGCCGCCATCGGGATGACCGCTGATGATAAATAAGCCTTCCCCTGCGTCAAAAGTTACGGTGTAAAGCGTTGGGTTGCCCGGTCCTGTTCCGCTGGTTGTCCATTTTGCTGTTAGCTCCATGTTGCTGTATATGGAATCAGAGAAGTTAAAGGGGATTTCCGTTGTTGTGGTATTTCCATCTTTATCCTCAGTGTAGTATGAAACCCAGCCGTTAAAATTGTAGCCCTGCCATGTCGGGTTTGGAACCTCCCAACTGTTGACAGTTCGTCCTTCTTCTACCTGTACACTAATTGTGTTTCCGGTAGTACCAGCCCAGCTGCCCTGCCCTGCGTTAAAGGTTACGGTGTAAATAGTGGGGTTGCCAGGTCCTGTTCCGCTGTCTGTCCATTTCGCTGACAGATCCATGTGGCTAGTTATAGGAGTGTTAAAGTTAAAGGGTACTTCCGTTGTCGTTGTGCCGCCGCTCGCCGGGTTGTCTACAGTTTGAATTGAAACCCAGCCGTTAAAGGTGTAGCCCTGACGTGTCGGGGTTGGAACCTGCGAACTTGGAACGGTTCGTCCTTCCTCAATCTGCAAACTAATTATTTTATTGCCACCTGTTGGATTACCAGAGACAGGAAAGGTACCTTCTCCCGCATTAAAGGTTACGGTGTAAAATGTGGGATTGCCTGGTCCTGTTCCGCCGCTGCTTGTCCATTTGGCAGATAAGTTCATGTCGCTGTATATGCGATCATTGAAGCTAAAGAGAATTTCCGTTGTCGTTGTGCCGCCGCTCGCCGGGTTGTCTACAGTTTGAATTGAAACCCAACCGTTAAAATTGTAGCCTTGACGTGTCGGGTTTGGAACCTGCGAACTGTTAACGGATCGTCCTTCCTCAATCTGCAAACTAATAATGTTATTGCCGCCTGTTGAATTACCAGAGACAGGAAAGGTACCTTCCCCTGCGTTAAAGGTTACGGTGTAGATCGGCGATACCGTAATGAAAATATCTGTTGTTCTGGTGATGCCGTCTTCTGTGTACGATAATCTGACAACCGTATCATTAATGGTTAGCGGTCTGTTGTTGGCTGGCTCAAATTCTGAACCGCTAGTTGCGCCGCCGGTGGCGCCGCCAGTTGCGCCGCTGGCAGATCTGAGTAATATAGAATAATCTTGTATGGTAGAGATGGAGTCATCCGAGTACCGCGCGATAACAGTCATTCCGTTTGCGTTAAAACTTTCTCCGACTGTGTAGGTAATTTTCGGCGGCTGCGTTACTGCAATCGACATAAGGAATTTTGCTACTTGCTGTATAGTCACCTGCTCGGCAATGTCCGGCGCTTTATCCTCTATCATTGTCGTATAGTCACCCTCGCTGCCCTCGGGAACAACAATTGTTTCAATCTCTGTGCTGCCTTCAAAAACACCTTCGCCCAAAGTTGGAGGTTCGGGGGAGATAAATACCACCACGATCAGCACAATGATGTTGCTGAAAGCTCCGTCTCCGATAGTTTGTACAGAATCCGGAATAACGATTGATGATATGTTCGTTCCCGAAAAGGCGCCGTTCCCTATAACAACTATTGTTTCCGGCAAGGATATTGATGTTATTCCACCAATATCTTTAAAGGCATCATTTCCTATGGAGGTTACCGTAACAGAACCGATTACAGGCGGAATAACGATTTTTTCCAGAGTTCCGCCGTAAGTGGTAAGCCCTGTTATGGCTGTTTCACCGCCGCCGGCGCTTCTTGCAAACAGGGAGCTTCCCGAAGGGGAATCGTTTTCGTAAAGAAAAATGTATTCTGCGGGTTCGCAGTTAAGCGTATCTGACCACGCTGAATTGCTGTATGACAAGTCATCGCTAGAGGCAACTGCCCTGACCCGAATCGGATACACCTTTGGATCTGATGTGAGATTCTTAAGATCGTAATCCGTTTTACTTGAAGAAAAATGGAATAATTCACCGTCAATGTCTACCGTGTAAGAGTCCGCTTCCGGTACTATATCCCATCTAAGGGTAAAAGCGGTATAGTCTGCATGGTCTATCCATACATTCGGTGTTACTAACGGCGTTTTGCCGCCGCCGGTACCATCCTCATCGCAGGCTGCAAGTCCAATGAGCGCCGCCAGTGCGATAAGCCCTATCAATTTTAATGTGTTTTTCATTATTATCTCCTATAATGTAATTTAATGATAAAATTGTATCCTTTTTAACATCAGTTTCTTCCTGTTAAATTTTCAGGTACACGGTTTTTCTTCCTACAAATTCTTGTAGGTATATTTTGCCGCCCTTTGTTTTTAACCAATTTTTAACATTCAGGTTCCTTCACAAAGAGGCAAAAAAATGATATTATAATTAATATGAAACAAGGCTTCGTATTAAAAATCTTTATTGTTGCTTTTGCCCTTTTGCCTGCCGGGCTCTTTGCCCAGGCTGCAAGCCACTCTGACGGCATTTCGGTGTTTTACTATGCAACTCTCCATGAAGCCTTTAATGCCGTACGTCCGAACGCACATTCGGGTGAAATAACAATTCTTGCAGATATTGTTTTAGACGAACCTTTATTGATAGAAGACGGCATACACATAAGGCTTGTTGCGGGAGACTCCGGTGTAACATTACGGCGCGGCGAAGGTAATATCGAATTTCCTGTTATTTGGGTAAAGGGAGAGGGCGCAAGCCTTGAGCTGGGAAAACCCGGTATGGAAAATGAATTGGTAATTGACGGAAGTTATCTGCATAGCGGTCTTCATGCCAATGCTCCTTTGATTGCGCTTTCAGGACCTGATGCAAGGCTTTTAATGCACGACAATGTGTTTCTGCAAAATAATTATAACAACGGCGATGTGTCATTATCCAGCTTTTTTGAAAACGGAGGCGGAGTAATAATCCGCACCGCAGGGGATTTGGGTAATCAGCAGGCGCAGTTTGTCATGAAAGGCGGAACCATCAGGGGAAATACAAATGATGTCCCAACGTATATGGCTTACGGCGGAGGCGTGCAAATTGTCGCTTACGGTATTTTCATAATGGAAGGCGGCGTAATAATGGGTAATACCGCGCGGGTCTCAGGCGGCGGCGTTGCTGTCGGCGGAAGAGGTACATTCAAAAAAACCGGCGGTATTATTTACGGAAAAAATGCGCCTGCCGGTTTTCGCAACATTGCCATAGAAGGAGTCGGTACGCCTAAAATATTGGGACATGCAGTCCGCAGCGCGCCCGGCGGAGATGTTTTTTACTTTAGGGATGATACGGTTGCAGAAAACGATTTTCTTAGCTATACAGGATCACCAAGAGGCGATGGAGCTTTCGGCGAAGGTGAAAAATGGGATAATTCAAACAAAGCCCTGCAGCGCAGATTATTAATCATTAATTTGATTGCTCTCGCTATTGGTATTCCTGCCTTTTTAATTGTAATGAGAATCGTTCAGAAAAAACAAATAGAAAAACTATTGATACAAAACCCCGCGCCGGAAATTAATATTGATAACATGGGTCTTTCTCCCAGAGAAAAAGATGTATGCAGATTGCTTTTAACAGATCTTTCAATAAAACAAATAGCTTTTGCCCTGAACATATCCTATTCCGGAGTTACTTTTCATATTAAAAACCTGTACCGGAAACAGGGATTTCAAAGCCGGGAAGAACTGATGTCAAAATTATTATCACTGCCAAAATAGGCAAGGTGTAAAATGATAAAAAAAAGTAAAAAAATATTTTTGCTGTTAATGTTTTTATTCATTGCTCTCACTGTGCCGGTTTTTGCCCAGATTTCTGCTGCTGCAGCAGCCAGCCGCTCTGACGGTGTTACAGTACGTTACTATGCAACTCTCCATGAAGCATTTGCTGCAAATTTTTCTGACGAAATTACAGTTTTAACAGACATTGTTTTAGACGAACCTTTATTGATCGAAGACGGCGTACACATAAAGCTTGTTACGGGAAGCACCAGCGCAACAATACAGCGCGGCGCAGGTAACATCGAATTTCCTGTTATTTGGGTAAGAGGAAATGGTGCAGTCCTTGAGCTGGGAAAACCCGGCATGAAAAACGAATTGTTTATAGACGGAGGATATTCGGACAGCGGTTTAGAAGCACATGCGCCTTTAATTGCGCTTTCGGGACCGGGCGCAAAACTTATTATGTACGACAGAGTTTTTCTGCAAAATAATTTTAATCACGGTGATGTTCCGGGTAACAGCCATTATCAGAATGGAGCGGGCGTTAATATCCGCACATTCCCGGAAAATTCCGAGCGGCAGGCGGAATTTATCATGAAGGGCGGAACCATTCGGGGAAATATAAATGATGTAATGAGCCGGGTTGCAAAAGGCGGCGGTGTGTTAATACGCGGTTTTGGTATTTTTACCATGGAAGGCGGCGTTATTATGAATAATACCGCGCAAATGACCGGAGGAGGTTTTCATTCAGACTCAAGAGGTACATTTAAAAAAACAGGCGGTATAATTTACGGAGCGAATGCGCCTGCGGGTTTCCGCAATGCTGCCAAAGACGGAGTCGGCAGACCCACGGCATACGGACATGCGGTATCAGTATCTGTTATCGATCATCAATTTTTTCAGTACAGAAATGATACGATTACAGAAAACCTGACTTACACAGGCGCACCGGAAGGAAACGGCGTTTTTGGAGAAGGAGAAAAATGGAATAACCCGGACAAGGATTTATGGCGGAAGTTATTTATAATCGTTCTCATTGCTTTTGCGGTTGCTATTCCTGTTTTTCTTGTGATATGGAAACTAACCTATAAAAAGCGGCTGGAATCAGCGCTTAAGAAAAATCCCGCGCCGGAAATTGATCTGGAAAACACGGAACTTTCTCCGCGGGAAAAAGAAATTTGCAGTTTGCTCATGACTGAATTATCCATAAAACAAATAGCTTATGCGCTGGAAATTACCTATTCGGGAGTTAATTTTCATATAAAAAATCTGTATCAAAAACTTAACGTTCATAGCAGAACAGAGCTGCTTGCAAAACTTGGAAGAAGCATGCGCGACAGGCAGGTTTAATTTTTTACATTGTTCTTTTCATCATTAGTTCGCCTGCTGTCATTTCTGCCCAGCTATAATTTGCCATATATTCACCTACATAAGCGTTAACAGCTGCAATATCCCAATTAAGAAAATCATAATAATCGCATTTTATTTTTGACTTGTCTACGGCTATCTGATTACGTCCTTTAATAATAACATCGCTTATTTTATTGTCTTTTAGTGTTTTCATCATACAGGAAATAATAACCTGCGTTTGATTTTGCAGAGATCTGTCGTATTTTTTATCTTCCCATAAAATAGCGGCTATTTCCGCAGAGGTTACATAAGAACCTTTCCTGTCTATCAAATAAGCAAACGCTTCCTTTGCTTTTGATCTTCCGAACATAAGCGGCTTGTTCTCTATAAAAACATCAAAATTGCCAAAAGTCTGCACTCTTATTTTTCCTTCTGTTTTTACCTCAACAGGGTTTCTCAAATATTTCATTGCGTTTAAAACTGCTTCTTTGGTTACAGGTTTTAATATGTACCCGCTTGCCGGAATGGAATATGAATCTACTGCATATTCGGAATAACCTGTAACAAACACTATATTGGTATTTTTGTTAATGTCTTTTAGTTTTTTTGCCAGCTCAAGCCCATTCATGCCTATCATTTTAATATCAAGGAATGCCGTATCAATACAATTTTCTTTGGCATATTCCAGCGCATCAATTGGCTTTCTGAAACTTTTAACTGTTGAAGAACCCCAAGCCCCTTCGATGGCTTCTTTTATTGTTTTTTCTATATCCGCCAATAAATATTTCTCGTCATCAACGGCAATTATATTCACAATTTGCCTCCTTTATTTTTTGGAACAGTAATAACAACAGTTGTTCCAAAATCAGGCTTGCTTTCTATCTCCATCTTCCCGTTACACATGGAAGCAAGCCGGTTTCTGACATTTTCTATACCAATGTGACTTCGGTCTTTCTCGAATTCCAATTGTATATCATTAAACCCTACACCGTCATCAACTACAGTAACAATATATTCATTTTCTGTCTCATCTGAGTAAATAGCAACCGTACCTCCGTTTTCCCTTGATGATATGCCGTGTTTAACCGCATTCTCCACAACAGGCTGCAAAGTAAGAGCAGGAAGTTTAAAGTCTTTTGCGTTAATATCATAAACTACAGTTAAAAAATCATCAAAACGTTTCTTTTCTATTTTAAGATATATTTCCGTATGACTTAGTTCCTTTTCAAAGGGAATCAGTTTATTTTGAGCAAGAGAATCCAGATTATTGCGCAGATAACTGGAAAATTCAACTACGGTTTCTTTTGCTTTTTGCGGGTCGGTATCGCACAAATATTTAATTACCGACAATGAATTATACAAAAAATGCGGCTGTATTTGCGAAAGCATAATTTCTACCCGGCTATTAATAAGTTCCAGTTCTTTTTTTTTCATTTCTCTTAAAAGAATTCCAAAAATAACAATTATAATGAACAGATAAGCATAAGGTGCAAACCAAAACAGCGGCTGGACTGAGCTTCTTAGCAGCATCATGTCCCGCAGGCTTGCCGTTATGGAAACAAGCGCGGTTAATAAAAACGGAAAGCTCTTTAAATTTTTGTTTTTAATGATTGAAATAACAGGAAGGCAAATACACAGTAATGACAGAGGCGTTAAATAAACATTGGCAATAACAGAAAAAGCCTGATTAACCGAATCTTTATCTTTTTGCAAAGCCAGAAATACAGAACATACGATACCCAAAATAATAATTCCAATTACTATATATTTTTTTTGTTTTAAAAACAGCTCTACCGATTCCAGAATAAACAGGAAGAATAATGCAATACTGAGGGTCTGAAAACAACGCGTAATTATATAAAGCGCAAGATAGGAATCTGAATCAAAAGAAAACCCTATATTGGCATAAGCCAGAATAAAAGAAAAAGATAAAAACGAAAAAATTATATATTTTAGCTCCCTGTATTCCCCCCTGAAAATAAATAAATACAAATAGAATACCGCAACAAGCAGGGCTATAAACTGCGCGGCTAGCACCAGATAAATATCAAAAAGATTTTTAAAAAATATTTTAGCGGCATTGCTTTTATATTCTGCAATGGATAATTCCGGCAGCGGGCTGGTTTCATGATGCGGAAAAACCTCGATAACAAGAAAATTTTCTTTGCCGTATTCAATTAAACCATCGCCAACCGGCACATCTGCTGCCGGAAGATCGGCTGTTGAATAAACTCCGTCTGCATCAGACCTTAGTCCTTTTCTATAAATTAAAATACCGTTAATTCGGATTATTACCGGCATATCAAAACGGCTTATATAGAGCGTAAGGTTTTTATCCGCTAAATCTTTGGAAATGGAAAAATATGTTTTAAATACATGATAATTATCGCCTATTACAGAATTTGAAAGATGCTCTCCGTTATATGGCAGAAATCCGGGCAGGTTAAAACCGCTTTCAAGCATCTGCTCTCTTTCGGAATTTCTTCCCGAATAAATGAGAAAATCACCAAGAACCAGCCTGGACATATCCGAAACAAAATCATTCGCGGCAAATACATTGGAACATATCAATAGAACCAAAATCAACACAGTCCATTTCATAAGAACCACCTGCATAAGTATGCCATAATCATCCCGTTATTATCAAGCTTATTTCCACTTCTCCAGCGATTCTTTCATAAACCTGCGGATATCAATCCCGTAAACATCGCATAAAATATCGCTGTTAAGAACAGTATCGATTTTTTCACAAACAGCGATTGTCCCATTATTCAGAACAATTGCCGTATCACCGAAAAGCCGCGCCAAATTAAGATCGTGAAATACGCTGATAAGCATTTTCCCGTTTTCCTTAATCCACGTTTTTAAAAAACCAAGCAATTCAATCTGATGTTTAAGATCCAGATGATTGGCAGGCTCATCAAGCAAGATCAGATCCGGAGTTTGCGCAAGAGTTCTTGCAAGAAAAACTCTTTGCAAAGTACCGCCGGAAAGCTCATCGATCATGCGATCTTTAATATCATATATATCCAGTTTAATTAAAATATCTTTGATAACTTCCCTATCCTGCGCAGAAAGATTTTTTAATACACCCTGCGAATAAGCATAACGCCCCATAGAAACAGTATCATAAACAGAATACGGAAAATAAACAGATGAGCTTTGACTCAGCATCGCAATTTTTTTCGCAAGCTCCCTGCGCGGCATCAGCGAAACATCAGCGCCGCCGATCAAAACACTGCCGCGAAAATCAATAATCCGCGCCACCGCCTTAAGCAAAGTACTCTTCCCGCACCCATTAGCCCCCAAAACACAAAGACTCTCCCCCAACCCCATTTGAAAATTAATATTACAGATAACATCAGTACACCCATACCCCGCAAACAATTCCCTAACCTCTAACACCCCACCCCCCTTTCTTCTCCCCTCTTCCCTCTTCTCCCCCTCTTCTCTTCCCTCTTCTCCCCCTCTTCCCCTCCGCGTCCTCTGCGCCCCTGCGCCTCCGCGAGAGTCTTTCCCAACCTCTTCCTGCGGAAATAAACCCAAGCAAAAAACGGCGCCCCAATCAACGCAGTAATTGCGCCCACCGGCAATTCCGACGGCGAGATAATCGTTCTGGCAGCAAGGTCTGCGCACACCATTAACGAGCCGCCAAGAAGAAAAGACATGGGTATCAGCTGCCTGTGGCGTGACCCGATAATTCTGCGCGCTGCGTGAGGTGCAATTAAGTCAACAAAACCGATAACGCCGCTGAGAGCAACCGATGCACCCGTGAGCACGGCGCACAGAGCAAGAAGTTTTTTACGAAGCGAACCTGCTTCCACTCCCGCAGATTTTGCCGAATCGTCTCCAAAGCTTAAAATATCCATTTCCTTTGAATGAAGCAGAATTCCCAAAACTCCAATCAATAAAAACGGCAAAAGCAGCCCTGCATACAACCAGCCGCGCATGGCAAAACTTCCCATTTGCCAAAGAACAATACGCCTTAAATCATCGGAAAAGACCGCGCTTAATGCTGTAAGCAGCGCATTTAAAAAGAGCGAAAGCACCATTCCGCACAAAATAATCGTGTTATTCGACACTGAATTGTCAATGCGGGAAGAAAATGAAACAACCAAAAACACGGCTGCAAGCCCGAAAACAAAACCTGTTAACGGAAGTGAAAAACCGCCAAGCAGAGGAATCGCAATACCGCTTATAATGATAATTCCGGCGCCAAGAGAAGCGCCCGATGAAACGCCGAGAATATACGGAGAGGCAAGCGGATTGCGCAAAACAGACTGACAAACAGCGCCGCTTATCGCCAGGCTGCCGCCAACAAGAAAAGCAAGCAGCACGCGAGGCAGCCGTAAAAGCCAAACAATCGAAACAGCGCTTGGATCAATATCCGCAGAAAGCGGCAGACGGAAAATTTTATGCAGAATTATCTGCACAGTATCAAAAAAACCAATGCCGGTACTTCCCAAAGATGCCGCTGCAACAATTAAAATTAACGAGATAACAAAACCAATAATTATTTTTTTCTTATTCATGGAGAGTCCCCCACAGCTCCGGATACACAGCCTGAGACATCTGCCGCAAAGCCAAAACTATTCTTGCAGATGTTCTTGATGAAGAATCATTATCAATCTGATAAACACGATCATTAATAACCGCATTGATATGATTAAAGCCGGGTCTTTTTTTTATTTCACCAACCGGGTCATCAATATAATCTACGCTTGTAAGAATTACATCCGGGTTACGGTATATAACCGCTTCTGCGCCCGGCGTAACAAGCCAGTTTTCGTTTTCAAAAATATTTAACGCGCCAATTACGGAGATCATATCATTGATAAAACTGTCTTTTCCAAAAGTCATCATCAGCGGGGCGGCAGAAATTTCAAAGTAAACCGTCCTGGGGTGCCCCCTTTTATTCTTAATTTCCATATTTTGAATTTGCAGCACCTGGTTCTTTATAAAATCAACAAGCGCTTCTCCTTCTTCCTGCGCCTGCAGCAACTGCGCAATAAATGCAATATCCATGTAAATATCTTCGATACTTTTGCTCATGGAAATATAAACTACAGGGATTCCCATTTCGCGTAACAGCCGGAATGGGTCTTCTCCGCTGCCAGTGGCATTATGCCCGCTTGCAATAATAATGTCCGGTTTAAGATTAACAATCACTTCCGCATCAGGATAGAAAAAATCCAAAAGCGGCAACCCGGCAGGCACCCCATCAACATTCGCCGAATGACGATCCACAGCAACAAGCAGATCTGCCCGCCCAAGATCAACAATAATTTCCGTATTGGAAGGCGCGGTCGATACAATCCGATTTATAGGATGTTTTATAACAACCGCCCTTCCAGTTCTATCAACTATTTCCTTATCTTTACTTTGGCTACAACTTTGGTTTGCAATTGTAATGAATATTATGAGCAAACTCAGAAATATATGCCTTAAAAATTTTTCTTGGGGTCCTGTCAGAGAAAAAAGCACCGCGCGGAGGCGGCACTTTTTTCTCTGCCACCCCTCAAGAACATCATTGAGGCATATATTTCTGATTCTGCTAGTTTCTTTCATTTTAACTCCAATCTCATGCCTAAAGATAATGTAATCCCTGGCATAGGGTAATCATAAAATGATTCGTATGAAGTATTAAGAATATTGCGCAGAGAGCCGAAAATTGTTATGTTTTTTCCAATGTTTTGATTAACACCTGCGTTAAGCAAAAAAAGTGGTTTTAATGCTGTTATGTTTGCGGTGTCGTGGTAGCGAAGACTTTCATAGCGGGCGCTGATTGATAGCGAACCGGTTTTCCAGAATATTTCCAGAGAGCCATTTATTGTATGTTCCGGATTGTATGGAATGCGTTTATTGGAAGCGAAGGTGTATCCGTAACATAAAAGATAGCTAAGTAAATATTGATAAGAAAGCGAAACTGTTATTTTATTTATAAAACCGGTAGAAACAGGAATAGTTAAATTAACTTTACTGTCTATTCCGAAAAAAACCGCTTCTCCCGCATTTTCAGGCCGCCATACCCCGCTGTTTGAAAACCAATGTATCGAATTAAGCAGCCACTGCGCAAAAAGCGTATTTTCCATTTGCAGATTTTCCGTTATGCGCCATTCTACTCCCAAATCGGCGCCCCACCCGTCTTCAGGAGCTAAATCCGGATTACCGAAGCCTCCGCCGGTATTTATACCTCCGCTATTCCAGTAAAGTTCCTCAAAATCGGGAAATTTAAAACTGCGGAAAAAATTGTTCTTTATTGCAAAATTACCGGTTGCTTTCCATAGAAAACCAAGCTTAGGTATTACCGCATACCCTCCTGCGCCGCTTGAAAAAACCGCTTTTGCAGAGGGAATAATTTGCAATTGTTTAAGCGGCATAATCTCTGCTGTTAAATAAATACCGCCGTCGTGCCTTTCACGGATACCGATTTCCGTAGAATCAAGGCTGGTGAAACGGTAATCAATCCCGTATCTGAAAGTAACAGTGCTTCCTGCAAACCAGCTCCAGCGGTTTACAACAGTCAGCTTTAATTGATCATGAACAGATGCCAAACCGGAAGGCGAAGCATAATTTAGCCGATGAAACAAAAAGCCAAAAGAAGCCTCCGTTGCAAGTTTATCGTGGAAAGCGCGCGGAACATCAAGCATTAGATTTTCACTGACAGAAAAATCTTTTTGGCTGCCAAAATTGGCAGAAAATCCTGAAACAGGAATATTTCTGTCACTGTAATAAATTTTAGAAGAAGAAATAAGTTTTGTAAGTTCATTTAATTCCCAAACAAAAGTTACAGAAGCGCCGGTATCCCAAATTTCATTGTTATCTTTACGGCGCTGATTGTTTGCATAGTCAATAAAAACAAAATGATTTTCCGCGCGGTTTGCAAATATGCCCGCTGTAAACGAAAAATTCCTGCCGCCATAAACTGCGGAAAGCGAAAAATTCTGCGTATCAAAAAGATCCTCCCAGTGAGGATTTTGCATTTCGCCGCTTCGATTCCGGTATGAAGCAGGCATAACCGAAGTATTGGAAACAGAAGCTGATATTTTAAATCCCTTCTCCTGCCGCCTGACGGTGATAATATTAATAATACCTCCGAACGCGCCGGAAACATTGTATTTAGAATCAGATCCGCCGTAAATAACCTCGATACGTTCGATTAAATTAAGATCAATCAGGTTAATATCAAATTTTCCGTCAATTGAAGAATTCGCCGGTATCCCGTCTATCAAAAATGCAACCCGTTTTGAATCAAACCCGCGCAAATTAATTCCCGCCTGATTCCCGTAAGCGCCGTAACGGACAATATTAAGCCCAAGCGTCTCCTGCAAAAGGTTTGCAAGATCACCGGCACTGCTGCGTTCTATCTGCTCTTTTTCAACAACGCCCATCTGCTGACTGGTTTGCACTGTTCCTACAATCGTGATTCCGCCGCTCTCTGCAAAAAAATATTCATCGTCCAAATCCTGTGCGAATAAAGAGAAAGGAAGCAGCAGGAACAGCAGCAAATAAATCATTTTGTATATAAACCCCACACACCAATATGCGTTTGCGCATTACCTGCGGTAAAACTCAATCTGGCATCTTCTATCGAATCTTTTTCTATTGGAAAATACGGATCTTCCAGCAAATAGGCATTTCCCATTCTGATTGATGAATAACTGCCGTCCCTGTAATAAATACCGGTATATTTACCAACATTATAATCTGTAAAATCAGGAGCAGCATAAGTAATTTTAATTATCAATACTCCTGCGTTATCTGAAAATTCAATAATTTCTTTGATATCGCCTATAAGCACCATATCGGGAAAAGGAAAACCATCCCACTCTCCGCCTTCCATGATATGAAAGACAGAACCGGCAGTAATGATGTAATAATCCCCCGTTCCAATCCAAACACCTTCCAGCACAAAATCTCCATCTTCTCCGCCATTTTCGCAGCCTGCTAACAAAACAATTGCAGCTAACAATAAAATTTGCAAAGAAACTTTTGCTGAGACACAGAGACGCTGAGAACGCAGAGATGTAGTTCGAATTCTTTCTTTTAACTTCATAAACACTCCCTATTCGGGAAAAAGGACAGGCGAAAAGACCAGTTTACGTAAATAACAGGAAATTCGTAACAGACGGGCGGCTTTTCATTGGCTCTTTTCCTCGAAGCCTGCTAAATTACATTTAGCTGCTAAATAATATCTAGCTACCAAATAAAATTTAACTAAAAATGTGCGCTTTTGTACAAAAGCGCGTATACCAAAGTTTCCTGGCTTACGGGCTGTTCTTCCGCCGGTCTTCCCGGTTTCCCAGTGACCAAAGTTTCTGGCAGAATCTTCCCAATTACAGTTACGGGCTAGCGGGGGATTTCAAGCCGGCTGCAAACAGCCAAAGCCCGGCACCCCACTTCCTTTGAAGTATACGCTTATAGGGTATTATGTTTGCGGGGGGATGTCAAGGGGTGGATTAACATACGGAGGAATGTGCAATTGGTGCAAGTTTCGTGCAATTAGGATCATTCTATTATTTGGGAAATACGCTTGAAGAGTAGGGTTAACCATCTTCCAATTGCAGCCGGATAAGTTCTTTTTCTCTCTCTATTTCTATGCGAAGCTCTTCTTCTGTCGGAAGATAAAGCTTGTACTTTGTTGCAAATAAATGCTCATTACCTTTTAACATTGAATAACGGGCAATATCTTTATCGGTTTCAGAGCAAAGCAAAATACCAATAGTGGGATTATCTCCTTCATTACGTTTCAGTTCGTCATACATTCGAACATACATATCCATCTGTCCTACATCTTGATGCGTGATACGGTTGGTTTTTAAATCAATAAGTATAAAACATTTTAGGATATAATTATAAAAAACCAAATCGATATAATAATCGCTTGCTTCTGTACGAATTAATTGTTGGCGTTCAACAAATGCAAAGCCCTTTCCCAATTCAAGGATAAAATGCTGCAAGTGATTTATAATTGCTTTTTCCAGAACTGCCTCACTATACCCTGTATTTGCAGGCAACCCAAGAAATTCCAAAACTGACGGGTTCTTAATAAATTCCAGTTTTTCTTTTTGATATTTTTTAGTCTTTGACTGCATTTCTTTAACAACAGGCTTTTTTACTTGAGACATAAGCAAACGTTCATAATATTGAGTGCTGATATTACGATCGAGGGTGCGTACATCCCATGATTGTTCGGCGGCTTCCCGTAAATACCAAGTTCTTGCTTCGGGGTTAGCAACCCGCATTATTCGTTGGATATGTGTCCAGTGAAGTATAAATAAAAAATCATTTTTTTGAATTCTGCGATCGCTGATCGCAGAATTCGTTTTTGATTTGGCTATTTTTGTAGTTTTATCAGATTTTACAGATTCAGCGATCATTGATCGCATAATTGGAAGTTTGGGGAAAATTTGATAAAATTGGCGGTATTGCCAAACGCTTCTTTCTGAATAACCACGTCCAAATTCGGCAGTTAAGGCTTTTGATACATTTTTTATTATTTGATCCCCGTAATTCGCTCTTTTTCCGCCTTGTTGTATTTCTTCAACAATTCGTTTACCAATAAGCCAATACGCTATTACCATAGAAAAATTAACAGCAGTATAGGCTTTATCACGTGCTTC
>WQXG01000010.1 GCA_009784975.1 Treponema sp. | reverse complement strand
AGCGGGCTCAGAGTAAACTCTGTCAGAAAAAACATCTTACGAAATTCCTCGCTGAAGAGACTTCGAAGAAGGCTCGTAAGCGAATTCCTGCATCCAAAGGATGCTTGTGGTTTTTTCTGAGCCAGCTGCCGTGAGTGCCTGTACGGAGAGCGAGTTAAGCTTAACACTTAAAACGAATTCTAAAAAGCAAAAAATCAACTCTCTTTTATCATAGCCTGAATCCAGGACACATTTCCCAAATGATTATATTGAGGAGAGCCCAGCGGTTTCCAGCCATTTTTTAATAAATCATTAACAACCCTTTCTAATTCTTCAACATTAGATTGTACAACAATAGTATATTCCATTTTAATCCTCCTCTTACATTATCGGCTCGGCAGCTGCTACCCCCTAATTGCAACCCCGCCCCCCCACCAGTAATTTTAATAGTGTTAAATCAAAGTCCATTTCATACAGGCGCTTCCGGCAGCGGGATCAGAAAAAACATCTTCCGAAATTCGCTGCTGTAGAGACCGAGCGTAGCGAGAGGCTCGGAAGCAGGCTCCTGAGGGGTTTTTTCTGAGCCCGCTGCCGGAAGCGCCTGTACGGATAGCCAGTCTTTTAACACTATTAAACCACTTGATCATTTCCCCCCAATATCCTAAAATAAGATGCTTACCCCAGGGTAGCAATAAATCAGTTTTTAAGACCTTTATATATAGGAGAAGACACCATGAAACGTACTTATCAACCCAGTAAGGTAAAGAGGAACCGTAAATTTGGGTTTCGCGCCCGTATGAAAACGAGGGGCGGGCGGCTGGTTTTGAAGCGCCGCAGGGCAAAGGGCCGGATTAAACTTTCTGTTTCTGACGAGAAAAAGCCCTATTAGACAAGATAATGCCCCCGAAAGAGGGGAAAATCGCAGCTTTCGCTTTAGGCGGAAGGAACATTTAAAGGGAAGGAAAGAGATTCGGGAGGTTTTTGGCAAAGGCAGGCGGTTTGGCTGCCATGGGGCAAAACTTTTTATTCTAAAGAATAATTTGCCGTATAACCGAATATGTTTTACGTTTTCCAAAGGTTTCGGGGATGCCGTAACCAGGAACCGGGCAAGAAGGCTTGGGCGGGAAGCGTACAGATTGATGAAAGACCGTATAGCAGACTGTGGTCGGCAGGGTGGATCTGATTTAATTCTGATGGTTTATCCCGGGAAAAAACCTGTTTTTTCTGACAGGGCAGGGCAGCTTGAATCTCTTTTTTCTAAAGCCGGTTTGTTAAAATGAAATATATAGCGCTTTTTTTAATTAAGTTTTATAAATACGCAATTTCTCCGCATTTTCCGCAGGTTTGCAGGTATTATCCAAGCTGCTCAACCTATGCTTACGATGCGGTTAATAAATACGGTTTTTTACGCGGCTGTTTTATGGCTGTAAAACGGATACTTCGCTGTCATCCATTCCATGCCGGCGGTTATGATCCTGTGCCTGAAATAAATATGTTAAAAAACTAAAAAGGAAATATAATGGAAAAAAATACTATTTTGGCTATTGTGCTCTCTAGTGTTGTGTTGATTGTTTCTTTCGTGATACAGGGAGTTTTCTTTCCGTCGCCTCAAAGGCAGCAGGCTGTGCAGGAGCTGCCCCGGGAACCTTCGGTTACGGCAATTGAAACGGTAAATGAACCTATACAGGAATTTGCCCCGCCTGTTATTACCCCGCCTGTAGTTACGCCGCCTGTAATTCAAAGCAGCATATCTACCATTGATGAGCTTATTCCTTTGCAAACTGTTACAATCAATACAGAATTGGCAAGTATTGTTTTAACAAATGCCGGCGGAGATATGGTTTCTTTTAAATGGAAAGATCCAAGGAAAAATCCCGGAGACGAAGATGCATATGTCGATTTGATTCTTTCCGGCAATACTCAGGCGCGCGCTTTTTCCATCGCTTTCGGCGATCTTGATACTCAGCCTGTTTCTTCCAATTTTCATGTTAATCAATTATCGCCGTATACTGTAGAATTTCACCGCGATTTTTCCATACCTTCTGCAGACGGCATAGAAAGAAGATTTCGTTTAATTAAACGATATGATTTTAAACCAAACGAATATATGTTTGAACTAACGGTAACAATGGACGGCGGGCATTCTATGCCGGGCTTTAATTTTGCGGGCAATGCATATACTTTATCGTTTGGTCCGCAGATTGGCCCCATGTTTGAAAAACTCGACAGATTTTATGATTACCGGATGTATAATATTTATACCAACGGAAAACGCAGAGATGCAAAAACAAACGAGTCGATTGATCGTCCTACATGGGCAGCGATTACCGGTAAATATTTTGCGTTTGTCGCCATTCCGTATCTTGCGCAGTACAGTTTAAGATTTTCGGAAAGAGAAGAGCCGGGGATTTCATCGGCTTCCAGGGTTCATATATTCCGTCCGCCTGTAAATGTTTCCAAGATAGAAGATACCTATCGTTTTTATCTTGGTCCCAAAACCCAGGACACGCTTGCAGCCTATAATACGGGTAAAAATGATTTTGGCATAAGAGATGCAAATATTTCTGAAATAGCCAATACCCGCGGTATCGCAGGAATTTTATCGCCGCTGGAAAGATTGTTAAAATGGCTTCTTCTTTTATTCTACGGAGTAGTTCAGAATTACGGCGTTGCAATTATATTGCTTACATTATTAATTAAGCTTGTTTTCTTTCCGCTTACCAAAAAAGGATCAGAGGCTACCATACGAATGCAGGCGCTTGCTCCCAAGATTAAAGAGCTGCAGGAAAAACACAAAGGCAATCCGCAGAAATTGCAGGCAGAAATGGCAAATTTCTACAAACAGGAAGGCTACAACCCGCTTGCCGGATGTCTTCCCATGCTGCTGCAGCTTCCTATTTTTATTACGATGTATCAGCTTTTTAACAATCATTTTGATCTGCGCGGCGCAGGTTTTATTCCCGGCTGGATACCGGATCTTTCTGTGCCGGAAGCAATCTGGAATTTTCCGCCCGGCGTACAGGTGCCGATACTTGGCTGGACAGCTTTAAGAGCGCTGCCGTTTATCTATGTGGCTTCTCAGTTATTATACGGCAAGGTAACACAAATGCCGGGTCAGCAGTCGAATACCCAAATGAAGATGATGCTGTTCTTAATGCCAATAGTATTTTTCTTTATACTTTACGATGTGCCGTCCGGGCTGTTAATATACTGGATTTTTTCCAACCTTCTCACTCTTGTTCAGCAGGTGATTATCAACAAGTTCATTATTGCCAAGAAAAATGCAGCAGCGGCGGCGGCAGCGGTTGAACCTGTTATTGCTCCGCCCGGAAAAAAGAAAAAGGGATCCTCCCAAGGATCTAAAAAGTAAGGAGATATTTATGGAATTTGAATTTGAAGGCCGTACCGAAAAAGAAGCTATCGACAAAGCGGCTATGGAACTGGGACTTGAAAAAGACGATTTTGATGTTGAGATTTTGGAAACCCAAAAAACAGGTTTCTTTAAAAAGGGCTATGTAAGGATAAAGGTGCATACAGGTTCTTTCTCTGCGGATAAACAAAACAGGCCGAATTTAACAATGGCAGTACAGCCGCCGCAAAATGAATTTGAGCAAAAAATGGCAGATTTTACAGCAGGCGTAATTGAACGCATGGGGTATCCGGGCAAGATTTCCATTTTATTCAGGGAAAAAAACAAGCTTGGGATCAAAATCGAGTCTAGTCATTCTTCCATTCTGATTGGAAAAAAAGGCAAGAATTTGGATGCTCTGCAATTACTGCTGAATATCTATGCCGGCAGATTGGGAAGGGAAGATGTACGTGTAATACTGGATACAGAAAATTACCGTATCCGCCGCGAAGAATCCCTTGTGCGCCTTGCCTACAATGTTGCGGAAAAAGTCCGCGAAACCCGGGGGTCAATTTTGCTGGAACCGATGAATCCCTTTGACAGATGGCTTATTCATACCACATTAAATGATATAGGAGATGTTGAAACCAAAAGCGAAGGAGATGGTTTATATAAGCAGGTACGTGTTTATTATAGGGGGTTAAAATAACTTATTTTATGAAAAGAACGCTCTTTTTATTCCTGTTTTTCCCATTTTTTGCGCTGTCTGCGAACTCTTCCGAAAGCTCCCTTCTTGAGAATTTGGTTTCTCCGGCACAGGCGCAGCAATTACGTTCCGGCAGCGATTTAATTATAGAAACCCAATTAAGAAATTCCCAGGGGCAGACTCCCCAGCCTGCTTTATTGCCTCAAAACAGCGAATTACGCCGGATTGTAAATGCGGCAAGAAGTTCTCTTAATCCCAATATGTTTGTGGAATCTCTGTATCTATACAGAAAACCAGGGGAATCTTCTGATGATTTAAGATTGGGTATATTTAATCAAACTACGGCTTTAAGCACGCTGACCGGCGTTCAGTATTATTCCGGCAGCCGTAATGAAAAGCGGATTTTTTATGAATATTCCAGCATTATAAATAACCCTTCAAATAAAAATCCGCTCCCAGATCCTGTCCATACCCAGCTTCCCTCTGCCCTGACTTTGTTTGCAAGGCAGAAGGATCTAACCTTTGGGGATAATATTTACCGCTATGATTATACTGTTACTGAGCAAGCTATTATTTTCTCTCAGGAAAATGTCACAGCTTTAAGCATCGGGATTATTCCGGTTATAGGAAGAAGCAAGCTCCGATCGGTAATGGCAATTATCGACTGCGGCGATTCTTTTTTAATTTACGCTGTTTCCATGGTAAATACTGTCTCTGTACCCGCACTGCGGGACAGAATAAGCGGTTCTTTCAGCAGCCGTGCAGAGGCGGTTCTTAGATGGTTTACCGGCAGATTAGACAGTGAATTGTATAACTAAACACTAACCGGACTGTTTAATTTTCTCGATTACTTCTGTGATTATTCTATCGGCATTTTCATGATCTACCTGGCAAGTGCCGACCTGCTTATGGCCGCCTCCGCCGTAGTGAAGCATTATGGAGCCGACATCGGCATTACAGGTACGGTTAATTATACTGTGGCCTACGGTAAGGGCAACATTGGATTTATTTCTGCCGTCTACAACCCAAATAGAGATATTTTGTCCCGGGTAAAGAGTGTAGATAATAAACCTGTTTCCGGCAAAGATAGTATCAACATTCCGAAGATCAACATAAATAACATTACCGTCTATTTTTGTGTGTGATTTTATCATTTCCTTAAAAAGTTCAGTCTGCTGGAAATATAAATCCAGGCGTTCTTTAACATCCGGCATGCTCATTATTTCATAGATGGTTTTTTCGGCGCAGGCTTTTGCCAGAATCATCATTAAATCATAGTTGCTTATGGTAAAGTTTCTGAAACGTCCAAGTCCTGTGCGGGGATCCATGAGAAATCCCAGCAGAATCCAGCCCCTTGGATCTAAAATTTCTTCTGTAGTAAGATTGCCGGAATCGACTTTATCGACATAATGGATCATTTCCGCAAATTTGCCCAATTTGGCATCGCCGCCGTAGTATTCGTAAATTACGCGCGCGCAGCTCGGGGCATGTTTTGAGACGCCTTCAAAATAAGCATCGGTGCCCAGCCGTTTTGACTCGCTTGAATGATGATCAAACCAGAGTTTGCATCCCTTTATATAGGGGATATTGGCTAAAATATCGTTATCTGTGGCTTCTACAAGACCATCCTGGATATCCTTTGGATGAACGAATTTCCATTCATCAATTAACCCTAAGTATGACAAAAGCGCACCGCAAGCGAGGCCGTCAAAGTCAGATCTGGTAAATAATCTCATTATAAACCGTCCTTTAAAGAGAATTCCGGGCAAAAAGCCCGCATCTGTATATTCTACAACAGTTATTAATAATTGTATATACTGATGTTAGTTTAATTATACAATATATACGGGGAATTTGCACTTGTTTATATTTAAAAAAACTGTATAATGTCGATTATGCTGGTAAAAGATACCATTACGCCCTTATCCAAAGTGTTGTCTCAATCCAATGAAGAGGGGCTTAATAAAACTTATATAGATATTATTATAAATGAAGAAATACCGGTTTTATGTATAAACAAAACCGCGAAAAAAAAGCGCCTAATGCCTTTTAAGGTTTTACATGATAACAGGAAGTATTTCTGGCAATTTGCCGGAAAATGGGAATATTTCTTTACCGGAGAAAGTATAAGCAAAATCAAGGAAAAATCTGCCGTAAAGACGGGTGCCTGGGATTTAGAAAGGGCAAAACCCGAAAAAGACGAAGAAATCGGCGAGTTAATGCCTGTTGATGAAGCGGAAACAGAACAGAAAATTGATGGTTTTGGGAACGAATACAAAGCTATTACCGGGATGACTGCCCAGCAGAGGGTTAAATGCCTGAATGACGATAAAGATCGTCTGCAAAAAATTCTTATAAGCAGGTCAAGGGATGGTATGGTCATCACCGAAGCCCTTGTAGATACAACCAAAGATGCCGCAATGATTAACCATGCTACCCTGGAAGATGCCATACGCCTGGCAGATGATGAAGCAAAAAAGCTGACCCAGGATATGGTGAATACCACAACCGAAATGGTAAGAACATCTACACAGCTTATATCAGAGGATATATTTAGTAATGAGCTAATGAATACCTTGGTGGAAAAATCCAATGGTACCATTGTTCAGCATATGACCCGCGTGTATCTTAACGGGATTGCTTTTCTTACCTATTATAACAATCTTGTTTCTACATCCAGCGCTATACAAAAGCTTAGGGTTGCTTTTGCTTCCAAATTCCGCCAGCATTACGCATTATTGCTTCCTCATGTCGGGGCAGATTTTATTAATTTGGAACGTGTGTTTTACGGCGGTATGAGGGCAATAACCCCGGATCTTTATTTTAAATGGGCTGTCGGTTTTCTGGTTCACGATGTGGGAAAAGCATCCGCTGTTGAATACCATGAAGGCGCAGGTACCTATGACCGCCAGATAGTTGTAGATCATGTTAAACAGGGCTACAAATCCATAATGACCAAAACTAACTATCCCATGGAAGCAAGTCTTATTACCGGGTATCATCATGAATATTACGGGGATGCTGCCGGTTACGGTTATTTCCGCGCGTATCTTCAGCAGTATAAAAGAATAAATCCTGCCGCAAAACAGGATTATTGCATTACCTATGAATTGGAACCCATTCTTGACTATCAGGCTCTTGCCTATTTTCCGGCAAAAGTTCTGGAAATAATTGATGTATATGACAGCCTTACAGATCCAAACAGGGTTTACCGCGAGCCCATGCTGCCCTTTGAAGCTCTGGACCTGATGCAGGCAGAATTTATCGAAAAACATTTAAAGCTGGATCCCATTCTGTTTCATATTTTTGATAAATTTATCCGCGAAAAATATCAAAAAAGTTAAACGAAATATTTTTTTAGCAGTTCTAAATCAAGCTGAGGATAAACAGGGTATCTGTCCATCAGGGTTTTTACGCGCGAATGTACTTCGTTCTTTACATTTGAATCGATATTGTATTTTGCCTTGCTGTATTTGGCCGTGGCGGATGTTACCTTTGCCTGAGTAGTACCTTTTATTACTTTTGCCAATAAAACGCCGAGTTCCGTCATTTCCGCTTCTCCCATGCCAAGCGTGGTGACAGCCGCTGTTCCCACCCTAATTCCTGATGTATACCACGGACCGTTTGGATCATTTGGTAAACTGTTGCGGTTCAGCGTTATATGACACTCGTGCAGCGCGCTTTCCGCCTGCCTGCCTGTCAATCCTGCTTTATGAACATTTATCAATAACAGATGATTGTCAGTGCCGCCTGTCAGCACTTCCAGTCCGTTGTTTATGCACGAGTTTGCAAGGGTCTTGCAGTTTTCTACAACACGCTGCGCATATTGCCTGAACTCTATGGTGGAAGCTTCGCGGAAAGCAACTGCTTTTGAAGCTATTACATGGGGTAGAGGTCCGCCCATTGTCAGCGGGCAGCCTTTGTCCAGCGCTTCTGCAAATTCTCCGGTACTCAGCACAAGTCCTGCCCGCGGACCGCGCAGTGTTTTATGTGTTGTGCTTGTAACAATATGCGACCAGGGCACAGGATCATATTCGTCTGTAAAAACTTTGCCCGCGACAAGGCCTGCAAAATGCGCCATGTCCACCATGAAAACGCTGCCTGCCTTATCCGCTATTTCCCTCATGCGCTTGAAGTTAATCTTCCGCGGGTAGGCGGAATAACCGGCAAGCAAAATTAGCGGGCGGACTTCAAGCGCCTGCTTTTCGATTGCGTCATAATCAAGCAGCCCGTTTTCTTTGGAAACCGAGTAACTGTAAACATCAAACATTCGTCCTGTCAGGTTGTGACGGTAACCGTGGGTAAGGTGTCCGCCCGAATAGTAATCAAGGCCCAAAAGCCGCGCATTCCCGAATGCTGCTCTTAGTTCTTTCCACTGGGTATCGTTCAGTTTATATAGATTTGTTTCGCCCCATTTTTCCAGCGCAGGGTTTTCGATACGTGTGCTTAGGATAGCCCAGTATGCCAGCAGGTTTGCGTCTGCGCCGCAGTGCGCCTGTACGTTTGCATATTGCGCGCCGAAGAGCTTGCATGCCTCCTGTGCAGCAAGCGTTTCGATTGCATCGACATTTTCGTTTCCTGCATAAAACCGGTGGTTTGAAACACCTTCTGCATATTTGTCTGTAAGGAGGTTTCCCATCGCAAGCTGTACCGCCATGGTACAGTAGTTTTCGCTTGCTATTAGTTTTACGCGCATTCGCTGATTTTCCAGCTCTTTCACGATAGAAGATGCAATTTCCGGGGCAGTTTTGGAAATTTCCGTCAGACTGCAAAGATATGCAAGCAGGTCTGTGTCAATTTTTTCCGGCGAAACAGCGGCAAGATATGCCAAAACAGGGTTATTATTCATATTTTTAGAATACACAGAAGATAGGACTAATGCAATATGGTGTTGAAAAATCCATGAAATTGTGTTATCGTGGCAAATACCAATGAAACACTGGAAAGATGCCCTGTTGGGTTTGGCTGCTGCGGCAGTATTTACCATTTTATATTTAACAGGTGCGTTAACTTTGCTGGAAGAACGTCTTTATGATTTTTTTCTTGGCTTCAGGGCAAATCGTGAACGTATAGACAGTGTGGTATTTCTTGATGTTGATGATCAGGCAATTGCCTATTACGGAGTTTTTCCATGGCCGCGTTCCGTTCCCGCAGACGGTCTTCTGCGCCTGAAAGAGTACGGGGCAAGAGCCGCAATTTTTGATATTGAATATATTGACAGGGGCCCTCAGGGCATAGACAGTCTTTATCTTGATTACGGGCTGGGCAATGATTTCTCCCGCAGTTTTAATGAAATCTCAACCGCTGTCCGGGATATTCTTAATGCCATACAGACCGGGCAGATAGGACGTGCCGACATCAGTCATTATGCCCGCTCTCTCTCATCTATAATTGACAATGAGCATCAAAGTCTTTACGGTAAATCCCAAAACATATCGCGCGACAATGATATTTATCTTGCGCAGGCGCTGGCTCTTTTTGGACAAAGCTGGTCAACCTTAAATCTGTGGGCTTATCCTCTGGAAGGCGAGCAGGCAGAGCGTTACCTTATTGCGCAGGAAAAATTTGCATACCCGGTAGATGCTTCACCTGGCGCAAGCCGCGGAGCAGGTTTTGTTAATATTCTTACACCCTTGCCCATGTTTGCGCATGCAGCAAAAGGCGCGGGATTTACCAATGTAGAAATTGACAAAGACGGAGTGCGAAGGCGCGTTTACCTGACTCAGAATATTCGTGACCACTGGTATCTGCAGCTGTCTTTTGCTCCGCTTATGGATTATCTTGGGAATCCGCAAATTGTTCTTGAAAAATCAAAATTGACAATTAAACAGGCTTTAATGCCGAACGGAGAAATAAAAGACATTGTAATACCGCTTGATAAAAAAGGCAGGATGATGCTTGACTGGCCAAAAGAAGACTATTATAAAAGTTATACTCATGTCTCTTTTGCCAATTTTTCTTTATTGGATGATATAGAAATAGAACTGGAAAAATACAGCCGCGCTCTTGCAGATGCGGATATTTATAATTTTTCGCGCTTTGATTCTTCTTTGGCGGCAATTCCTGCTATCCTGAAAGATACCGCAGAGCTTTTTGACGCGGCTGCTGCTGCAAGACATTCTGCAATGGAAAATACATCAGATCATTCTTTTGATTCATACGTAAAATACCGCAATTATGCCCATGAGTTAATAGGCGAGCTTCTTGAGCTGGATGTTATAACAAAAGTGTTTGCGGTTGCAGAGCAGGTAAGTATTGAATACACAGATTATTTTCTGGATGAAGCCGAATATATCGCGCAATTAACGGAAAGTCTGGATGTAAATTTAAGCCGTTTTAAGGAAATATCGGCAGCCAATGATAGTGCATTGCGTGATAAATTTGTTATTTTGGGCAGGGTTGATACGGGAACAACTGACTACGGCGCAAATCCGTTTCATGGAAAATATATAAATGTAGGAACTCACGGAGTAGTGCTGGATACGATTCTATCGCAATCATTTATTGTTCCTCTGGGGATTGTATGGGGAATTTTATTTATGCTGATTTTTATTCCGCTGTTTTTCCTGTTTTCCGGGCGGCTTTCGCCTGTTCCCAGGGCATCTGCGGGTTTCGGCGCTGTGTTAATCATCTTTGTTTTTGCAATTTTATTGTTCCGTTTTACAGGTGTTTATTTTGGACCCCTTGGTTTAATACTTGCGATGATAACGGCGATTATTATCCGTGAAATTATTTCTTATTCCAGATCAGAAAAAGAAAAACAATTTATACGCACTGCTTTTCCACTTATGTTTCAGGCGATGTAGTAAAAGAAATAATTGCGGATCCTTCGCGCCTGCAGCTGGGCGGAACAAAACGCTACATGACCGCAATCTTTACAGATGTTAAAGGTTTTTCTACTATTTCAGAAGCGCTCGGCGATCCTGCCAAACTGGTAAGTTTGCTGAATAAATACCTAAGCGCAATGAGCGATGTTGTTCTGGACGAAAAGGGTACAATTGACAAATACGAAGGAGACGCGATTATTGCTTTTTTCGGAGCGCCGCTGGAAATGTCCGATCATGCTTTGCGCGCCTGTGTTTCTGCAATTAAAATGAAAAAGATAGAGACGGAGCTGAATAAAGTTATCATGGAGCAGAACCTTTCGCCAATTCCCCTTCTTACGCGCATTGGCATCAATACTGGTTTCATGGTGGCAGGTAACATGGGCACCGCAAACAAGATGAACTACACAATAATGGGCAATGCGGTTAACCTTTCAGCGCGTCTTGAAGGGGTAAATAAACAATACGGAACATGGATTCTGGCTTCCCACGAAACAGTGCGTGAAACGGGGGATGTTCTGCTGTACCGCAAACTTGATCGTGTTCGGGTTGTCGGTATCAATGAGCCGGTGCGCCTTTGCGAACTTATTGATATTGCCGAAACAGCCTGCGAAAATGATAAAAAACGCGTGTTAATCTTCCATGAGGCGCTGGATCATTTTGAAAAACGCAATTGGAAACTTGCCGCGGAGGGTTTTAGGGATGCTCTTTCCTTTAAACCACAAGACGATGAACCTGCAAAAATGTATCTTGAACGCAGCGAAAAGTATATTATTACCCCCCCGGAAGATACCTGGGACGGTGTTTTTAACCTGACATCAAAGTGACCCTATTTATTAAATATTTAAAGATATGGTAAAATTACTCATATATTAAGGAGTCAATTATGGTACAAGCAAAAATCCCAGTCGGTATTTTGGGTGCTACGGGTATGGTGGGGCAGCAGTATATCTCCCTTCTCAATGATCACCCCTGGTTTGAGGTACGCTATGCGGCAGCCTCTCCGCGGAGCGCAGGTAAAAAATACGAAGAAGCTGTCGCGGGAAGATGGCAGCTTGCGAAAACTTATGCTGCGCATGTGGGCAGTATTATTGTAGAAGATGCAAGTAACGTCAGCCGCGCTGTCGAAGCTTTTAAAAAGGGCGGTTGTTCATTTGTGTTTTCCGCGCTTGAAATGGGCAAGGATGAAACCCGCGCTTTGGAAGAAGAATATGCCGCAGCAGGAATTCCTGTGATATCAAACGCTTCGGCTCACCGCTGGACAAGCGATGTGCCGGTTTTAATTGCAGAAATTAATTCTGATCATACGGATATTATCCCCTTGCAGAAAAAAGCGCGCGGCTGGGATCGCGGTTTTATCGCCGTAAAGCCCAACTGCTCGATACAAAGTTATATGAAACCGGTTCACGCATTGGCTCTGGCTGGCTATTTGCCGCAGAGAATCATCGTGAGCACAATGCAGGCAGTTTCCGGAGCAGGTTATCCCGGCGTTCCAAGTCTGGATATGATCGATAACATTATTCCCTACATTGGCGGCGAAGAAGAAAAAACAGAAAAAGAACCGCTTAAAATTTTCGGCTCTATTGATAACGGCGTATTTAAAAATGCAGAGTTCCCGAAGATCTCGGCTCATTGCAACCGTGTGCCTGTTGTAGACGGGCATACTGCCTGTGTATCACTTGAGTTTGCCGGTAAAAAACCTTCCTCTATGGACGAGATCAAGGCAATCTGGGCAGCTTACAAAGGTCTGCCGCAGGAAGCGGATTTCCCCATGGCGCCGAAGCAGCCGATCATTTACCGCAGCGAAGACAACCGTCCCCAGCCGCGTAAAGATCGCGACACCGACAAGGCAATGGCAGTTGTAGTCGGCAGACTAAGACCCTGTAATGTGTTTGATATACGGTTTACAGCTCTTTCGCATAACACAGTCCGGGGAGCCGCCGGCGGCGGAATTTTAAATGCCGAACTTTTAAAACACAAGGGCTTTTTAAACTAACAATTACAAGGAGCAAAAAGTGAGCCAAAAATATTTCCCGCTGGACAAGGAAGCTCTGGAAGAGATAGCCGGGCAATTCCCCACACCGTTTTATATTTATGATGAACAAGCCATTCTGGAAAATGTCAGGCAGATAAAGAAGGCGTTTTCTGTTTTTCCTTCCTATAAAAATTATTTTGCGGTAAAAGCATTGCCCAACCCTTACATTATGAAGATCCTTGCGGCAGAAGGTTTCGGCGCTGATTGTTCCAGTTATCCTGAATTGCTGCTAGCAGAAATTTCCGGATTAAAGGGCGAAGACATCATGTTTACATCCAATGAAACTCCGGCTGCTGAATACATTGCCGCCAAAAAAATGAATGCGGTTATCAATCTGGATGATTATACTCACATTGAATTCCTTGAAAAAACAGCCGGGCTGCCAGAGCTGATTTCCATGCGTTATAACCCCGGTCCTTTAAAGGAAGGGAATGCCATTATCGGCAAGCCGGAAGAAGCAAAGTACGGTTTTACCCATGAACGCCTCATTCAGGGTTACTCGCTTTTAAAACAAAAAGGTGTAAAAAGATTCGCGCTGCACACAATGGTAGCAAGCAATGAGCTGTCTGTTCCCTATCACATAGAAACAGCGCGTATGCTTTTTGAGCTTTCTGTTGAGATATTTAATAAAACAGGCGTGCGTCTTGAGTTTATAAATCTGGGAGGCGGAGTGGGTATTCCCTACAGGCTGGAACAGGAGGCGGTGGACTATCAGGTTCTTGCCGACGGCATACAAAAAGCATATAACGAAATCTTAAAACCGGCAGGTCTTGATCCCATGGGCATACGCACCGAATGGGGCAGGGTAATAACGGGTCCATACGGCTGGCTTGTAACACGCGCTATTCACAAAAAAGAGATTTACCGCAATTACATTGCGCTTGATGCATGTATGGCAGATTTAATGCGTCCTGCCCTTTACGGCGCGTATCATCACATTACAATTCCGGGCAAGGAAGAATTGCCGTTATCTGAAACTTATGATGTAGTGGGAAGCCTGTGCGAAAACAACGACAAGTTTGCTGTTCAGAGAAATCTGCCTAAAATAGAAACTGCATCCGAGGGCGCGGGCGATTTTGCCGTAATCCACGATGCAGGCGCGCACGGCAGGGCAATGGGTTTTAACTACAATGCAAAGCTGCGGTGCGGCGAGCTGCTTCTGCGCCAGGATGGCTCTGTTGTACAAATCCGCAGGGCAGAGACAACCGAAGATTATTTTGCTACACTGGATGTTTCTGGTGTTGGGGAATTTGTTTGAGACAATGTTTGAGAGGACTCTCGCGGAGGCGCGGACTGCAAACCGAAGGTTTGAAAGAGGACGCAGAGAAGAGAAGAAGAGAAGAGTAAGGAGGAATTATGATTAGGCGTAATCCGTTTATTGCTAATTTAAAGGCGGGGTATCTTTTCCCGGAGATTGGGAAGCGCAGGCGGGAGTTTGCTGCGGCTAACCCTGACGCGAAAATTATCAGTTTGGGTGTCGGTAATACTACAGAGCCGATTTTACCGCATACAAATGCAGGGCTGGTGGAAGGCGCGAAGAAGCTTTGTACTATCGAAGGATATTCCGGTTATCAGGATGAAGGTTTGCCTAAACTGCGGGAAAAAATCTCGGAAGTTTTTTATAAAGGCAAGTTCTCAATAGACGAAATATTTATTTCTGACGGCGCAAAATGCGACATTGGCAGATTGCAGACGCTCTTTGGAGCCGCAGCAAAAATCGCAGTGCAGGATCCGTCGTACCCTGTGTATGTGGACGGTTCCGTGCTGGCGGGAGCAGCCACAGGATGGGACAAAACCGGTTATGCAGGAATCACCTATCTTCCATGTACAGAGGATAATAATTTCTTTCCCAATCTTGATCTTGTTCCGCGGGACAGTATTATCTATTTTTGTTCGCCCAACAATCCAACCGGCGCAGTTTCAGATCGCAAACAGCTAACGGCTCTTGTAGAGGCTGCGATTAGCAAGGGCTGTATCATCGTATTTGATGCGGCGTACAGCGAATTTATCCGCGACCCGTCTCTTCCAAAAACAATATATGAGATAGACAGGGCAGATCTTTGCGCTATCGAAGTTAATTCATTTTCCAAACCTGCAGGATTTACGGGAGTGCGTCTTGGCTGGTCGGTTGTTCCCAAAGCAATAAAGTATTGCGGCGGCGAGAGTGTTAACGCAGACTGGAACCGCATTACAGGAACAATTTTTAACGGCGCGTCAAACATCGCGCAAGCAGGCGGACTTGCCGCATTGGACGAAGAGGGGTTAAAAGAAATCCGCTCGCTGACAGATTTTTATTTAGGCAATGCTAAAATTATAAGAAGCACGCTTGAAAAACTGGGAATCAAATGTATAGGCGGCGACAATTCTCCCTATATCTGGGCGTTTTTTCCGGGTAAAGACAGCTGGGACGTGTTCGCAGAAATACTTGAAAAGTGCCACATTGTCACCACGCCCGGAGCAGGCTTTGGGCCTGCCGGGCAAGGGTATGTCCGTTTCTCCGCATTCGGGCACCGCGCGGATGTAGAAGAGGCTTGCAGGCGGCTGGCTGCCGGGTTTATTTAAACAGGCTAATTACCGCGCCGAGCAGGTCCCCCGCAAACTCCATTGAGGAGCCGTTGGGGCCTTTTCCCTTTTCGTAAAAGTCCATGTGGATGTGTCCGCTTTTGGTTTTTGATAGTACCCCGATATCATTGCGATTAAGATGGATTTCCCTGGGCGCGTATTCTGAATGCCCGCCGTGCTTGTAAGTTTTCATGTAATTCATGTAATTCCTCCTAAAAAGTTTGTTCCGGCTATGCCGGATATACTCTAATTGTCAAAAAAACATGAGGTTTTTCCGGTTTTGGGGAAATATTCTTATATTGCCGCTTTTATTTTTCGCCAGTCTTTTCGTTTTTTTAGCAGTGAAAGCGCAGTTTTTCCGGCATTGTCTTTGGCATCAATATTTGCTCCGGCTTTAATTAACGTGATGGAAACTTCCGGGTTTTTATTATAAAGTGCCGCATAGTGTAATGGGGTTTCTCCGTCATTATCTTTGGCATTTACATCGGCACCTTTATTCAAAAGAGCTTTAACAATGGCAGGTTCCGTATTAAATGCAGATGCTGCATGTATAGGGTATTCTCCGTGAGCATCTGTCTGTGCAGAAATATCAGCGCCATTATCAATTAATAAATCTATGATATCAGGGTTTTCATTATATGCTGCCGCAAGGTGCAATGGCGTAAGGAAATCATTTGTTTTGGCATTTATATCGGTAATCGCGCCTTTTTCCAGAAGACATTGAATATTAAACGAATAATCGTTTTCTTCGGCAGCGATGTGCAGAGGTGTTTCTCCATTTGTATTGACCGCGTGAATATCTGCCCCTTTTTCCAGAAGAATGTCAATTATATCATGGACAAAAACTAAATTTGGATTAGTAGCGGCAAAATGCATAATCGTATCACCCTCATTAATTGTAATATCAGTTTTAGCGCCTGCTTCTATTAATTTTTTGAAATTAGTAGCATCATCATTCATTGCTGCAGCATGAAGTAATACCGCGCCGGTATTTGAATCAGTTTTATTAATGTCAATTTTACTTTTTTCCAGCCATGGAATTATATTTGGATCGCTGCTGTTGGCTATAAAATGGAATAACGGCTTATCCTCCAATAATCTTTTATCTAATTCTACAAAGAGCTTGAAAATATCTGGATTTTTATTTCTTGCGGCATAATATATTGGTGTCCAGCCTTTATAGTCCGGAATGTCTGTTTTTGCGCCGTAATTAATAAGTAATGTTATTATATTCGGGTTTCTATTATACTCTGCGGCAAAATGGAGCGGTGTTCTGTCGTATTTATCTCTTATTGATACATTAGCTTTTTTATCAAGAAACCATTTTATTACATCTTCATTTTGATTATGCCGTGCGGCGGCGTGCAGTACAGTTATTTCATCCAGTGATATTCTATTATTATAA
Source organism: Treponema sp. (assembly GCA_009784975.1). Classification (GTDB taxonomy): domain Bacteria; phylum Spirochaetota; class Spirochaetia; order Treponematales; family Breznakiellaceae; genus WQXQ01. Next base: position 40,716 of record WQXG01000010.1, on the reverse strand, counting down.
GATATTGTATTAATTTTTTTGTATCCATAATTATATAAGGTATTTAAATATTCAGGAGATTCTGAAAGAATTGCCGCTAAAAAAAGAATATGATGGCTGTCAGGGCGCATAAAATAATACTTATGACATTCTTTTAATATATTTTCCAGCTGACCGGCGGATTGACCATAATAAATACATGCAGTAATAAGATCCTCCGAACGTATTGGTTTATCGCCGAATTTAATTGTTTTACTGAATAAAAAGTATTTTAAAGGCAGAGTTTTTATATAATATCCTGTTTTTCCTGAATCACGGTAAATTAAGTGGGTGCGTAATAATTTGTCTATTGCCTGTTGTACTATTTCCTCAATTTCCAGTTTGCTTCGTCTCTTTTTTTCTGATAAAATCCTTTCTCTGGATGAAAATTTCTCGACAGAGTAGATTGTCTCAAATAGCCTTTGTGAAAAAGTATTTGAATGGAATGATAAATTGTTTTTAATCCATGGTAGAGTCAGGTTAATTATTATAGCCAATGTTAATCGGGTATCCTCATCCAAATCCGAATACGCAGCTGTAAAGATCGAATCTGTTTTTTTATTTACATCTTTATCAAGGAGCCTGAGTTCTTTTAAATTCCCAAGCACTTCCGGCAGTCCTTTATTTAATAGCGGCACAATTACCGTTATAACGCCGGGATAAGAAGCAAAGTGAGCATGAAGTTCATCAAGGAATTCTTCATATTTCTGTTCTCCCTTCCGGGAAGAAAGCTCTTCTTTACATTTATCATCTTGTTCTGCTATATTCCAGACTAATTCTTCTATTTCGCGGCGATTCAATTCGGATGGATTTACTTTTTTTAGGTTTAATATACTGCCTTCTGTGCGGCTTGTAAAAATTACAGGAAGTCTTGAACTGCATTTTTCCATAATTGCATGAAAAGATTCCATTAACTTGTCGGTCTCTTCTTTTTTCATTTCAAGATTGTCAATTATAAGAAGATACGGGCAGTTTACATCCCTCTTTAATAAATTCACCAGCGCAGAAAGACCATCTTTGGGTTTCCAGTTTGAATTAAGCGCTTGTGCAATCAGACAGGCAATATTGGCTGTTACATGATTTTCCAGCGGGTCTTTTTTCCGACCAACCTCTTTGGAAGAATGTGATGTTTCATTGATGTTTGAGAGCTCTTTGAACAGTTCGTCGTTTTTTAATTTAATCCATATTGGAGCGTAAATACGCTGCGCGGCAGTAAGATATTTTGCCAATTCAAAAGCCATTGCGCTTTTTCCGCTTTCTCCTTCTCCGTGAATAAAAAATCCTTTCCAGTCACCGGAAAGCGCTTCTATTTTAATTTGCTCAAAAACAGAAGTTGATATATATTCCCAGCCGGTATTCATGCTGGCTTTTCCAAGCAGCATTTCCTGTTCATGGGTAAAAATTGGTTCAAAAATGCCGGCAAATATTCTTCCTATACTTACATTTGGCGCAAGGATATCACTGGCAGAAAAAGCTATTACTTCAATGTTGTTATTTTCATGCCAGCCGGGTTCTATCGGCGCCTCGCTGGTTTCGTAAACATAGAGAAACAGGTGTTTTTTATCAAGGTTTTCTTTTGCATGATTTTTTACGCTTTCAAATTTTTCTTCTATAGAGCCTACTGCTTCAGCATTAATCATTCCGTCATGAGAAATTATATCTCCTGTAGCAATTATAATATCCCATGATTTTTTAAAATTTCTGTTAAGAATTTCATGCGCGGCTTTAATAAAGATCCCTAAAAATACTGAAGGGGTATTATTGTCAAGAGTTACTTCCTTGCCGGATTGTGCGCGAATATTTATAATCCTGCCGTAAATATTATCTTTGCATTGCTGCTGAAAATACTGCTGAAGAGCATTTAATTTATTTTTAACAATTTGATCATTGTTGTCAGGTCCCCATGATTTTGTTCTGCTGCTTTCCGGAAAATCTATCCAGCAAAGCTCGAATTTATCCCCGGAAAAACTGCAAGGTACAAATAATTGAGGTTCAGTCATTTGCTTTGCACTCCAGTTCCAGAATTTCTACATCAGAGCAGTCAAAACCGGCAATTATTTCTGACCTTATAATTAATTCTTCTTTTTCAGGATTATTTAGTTCTATTTCTTTTAATATAATATTTGAATATTCCCTGCCGTCTTTGGTTTTGCATTTTACAGTAATATAACATGGCGGAGATTCACAATAGGTTTCAAATTTAAATAAAAATCTTACCTCGCCGTTTGTAATTTTAATCCATAAATGTCCGTAAAGATCATTTTTGTCGTCAACTTTCCAATCACCTATTTCCTGAATTGATTCTGTTCCGCTGGCTGCCTGCATCCGGTATCTTGGATTTTTTACTTTTAAGATTCCCGCAGGTCTGCTTGCGGGGAAACGTCTTTGCAAACCAATTTGAACAGTTTTATTCTCTTTTTGACCCTTTAGCATTTGTAATTGTAATTCATGGCGTATAAGGGCGCACCAGTTCCACGACATTGCAAAAAATGAAGGGTTAAAAACAAATGCCGATGCAAGCAAGAGTTTGTATTTTTCAACGTCCGGCAGAGAGGATTTAACATAGGGGTTATCCTGTTCCTCATTTTTAAAATACGCGATTATATCCTGTGCCGCATGGGGATCGAGCAAAAAGGGAATAGTCAGGCAGCAGCTAAAATCATCTTTGGACTTTAGATTAAAAATGTTTTCCATGTTCATAAGTTCATCATTATTTTTACTGGAATATTTGGCAATAGAGTTTAATGAGATATTATTACGCAATAGCATGGTATCAAGAAAATCAGCTCCTTTTATATCTGTGTTCATTGGTAAGCCTCCTTAATTTCACTTCCATGCGCTTTTTCTTTTATAATGATAAAAATATTCCTGATTTTTTTTGCAAAACGGGTATGCAATTTTGCGAGATTTTCCCTGTTCAGGGATATTTTTAAAATTTCGCAATAATTATTGAATAAAACGCTTTCTACATTGGATTCATTTGATGTATATGGAACCAGTAAATCTGTAATTTCAAGCCATGTTTTCTTTTGAATATACAGATAAAAGTCTTCTTCCTCATCTTCACAGTCAAACTCCAGTTTAAAACCTTCCAGGCAAATAGATTTAAATTCTTTATTTAAAAAATTGTTTTTTATTTTGTCTTCTTCCTGCTTTAAAAAGGCGTCTTCTGCTTTTATTGAATTATTGTCTTTTAAAGTATCAATTATTTCCCGGGCATTATAATCTTCTTTGTCTTTTAAAGATTTGTTTAATGAACGGCTGTTTTCATCTATTTTTACACAAATAGCATTAATAGTATTAACGCTGCTGGAATTCCTGATGTTTTTTCTTAAAAATGGATTTGAAAGATGGTTTTTAAGAGATTTTGCCAAATTAATTATACCATCCCGCCTGTCCGCATCAAGCTTGTCCTGTTCTTCTTCAGTGAGCAGCTCCCGTACTGTTTCTGCAATGTTTTTTATATTCTGAATATCATTGGGAGTTAAATAATTTGGATTTTTTTCACCGCGGTTCAATTGTTTGTTTTTTCTGCGCTTTCTTTCTCCAAACACCATCATTTTAAGCCTGTCTAAATCTTTTTGTTCATTGTTTTGTACGGGAGTTTCAAGCATTTCTTCTATTATAAAAAACAGATCCCCGTCAGGATTTTCTCCCCAATACGATTTCATTATTTCTGCTCTGCAGTACTCGCCGCCGGATTTTATAAGTTTTTCCAGGTTTACTTCTTTGTTATCATTTGCAGCGCCAAGATAAAGCTGCGTATATTCTTTTTCGGCATACCAATTGTATGTATCATAGATAGAAATACGTTTTTCCTGACCTTTTAAGGTATGAAAAACAGGAGGATTCATGCGTGTAAAATTCCAGTATAAATACAATTCTTTTCCGCCTCTGTCATCAAATTCGTCATAATAGATATATATTTCATTATTGATTAAATTATCAAAAAAATTATTAGGTATTGAAAAAACATTGTTTCTTTCTATTTTACGTCCCGGTAATTGCTCTTTAAGGCGTTTAATGAATAGATCATCTTTATCTTCTTCTATTATAAGTCTAATAACTCCGCCTGTTTTTTTGTCTTTGGTAATACAACGGTATTTTTCTTCCCAATAGTTGTCATTTTCTTTTCTTCTTTCCAGCGGGAAGAAAAATTCAAACGGTTTTTTTAAAGCCATGTTTTTTAGATTAAGACAATCATTGTTTTTCATGTAAAAATCCCATAATTTTTTTTCCAAAAGAAGCCCAATATCCGGAAAATGTAATCCTTCATCTTCAAGTTTTACCGGAGCAAAGAATATGCCCCTAAAATATAAATTTATTAACCTTGATATTTCTGCGGATGAAGGCGATTTTTCTGTCATTCAGGTCTCCTGATATTGGTTTATTGTCAAAAAAAGAAGGCTTTTTTCAATTTATCATGTTGGTTATATAAAAACAAGGGTAAAAAAACGAAAAATCCGGATGTTTTTTGACAATTAAAGAGCAGGAGCAGATAAATGTATAAACCTTTTATAAATCCTTTGATTCCCCGCCCCATTGCAGTGGAAACAGAAACTATAAGAGGAGAACTATCTATAGAAGGAAATTTGGAACATAACTATATAAGATTCCGTTTCTGTTTTACAGAGTTAAAAGAAACAGCTCCCGTTTCTGTTTCTGTAGAAGCCGAAAACAAAGTATTTATTTACAACTGTATTATTAACAGCTATTTAAAATCTGAAGTAAAAACTGCCGTTTTCCATCCGGAATTCAATATATGCCGGCAATTTAATGTTATTGGTATTGAACCTTTGGTGAAATATAAAAAGATATTATAAACAGGAGGAAATAATGAAAAAGAAAATAACAATGCTTATTTGTCTTTTCGCAATCGGTTTTATTTTCTGCGCTTCAGTATTCGCTGCAGGAGGCGTGGAATTAAAATTAACCAACAAAACAAGCGCAGAAATTTATGAAATTATCATAAAAGATATTACCAGCAATAAATCCAAAACGTATAATAATGTTTTACAGCGCGATGAATCATTTTCCATTAAAGTAAAAAAAGATAATCGTTATAGTATTGTTATGGTATGCGCCAATGGGCATAAATACGGGGTTAGCAACCAGAAATATCCCAAAAAAGCAAATAAACAGGTAATCAGGAACAGAAATTATATTTTTGAGGATTTGGAAGCGTTTCTTAGAAGGATAAATCCTTTTAACGATGAAAAACGGGGAGGAAACAATGGGTAATACAATAAGAATCGTATTTAAGATTTTGGTATTTTTGGTACTGGGGTATATCGGCGTAATGTGCCTGATGCTTGGTTTATTGCCCGGTACATTGCTTATGGCAGGCGCGTGCATCGCATTTAACTTTTTTACGCTGCCAAAGGATAAATTTGCCGCTGCTAAAGAGAAAGCGCGCGATACGCTGAAAGACTGCGGAGAAAAAGCCAAAGGCTGTGTTGAAATAACAGGTGATTTGTTTAAAGTTGCGGCAGATACAACGGGACAATTAGGTGTAAAAGCATGCAAAGCGGTTGGTTCCGGAATAGAGTCTGGTTACAATGCAATGGGCGGCAGGGAAGGAGCAAAAAAACTGGCAAAGAAAATAGGGAATGCGGCGGAAGAAGCGGTAATATTCGGAGGTCATTTTATAGACGAAATGGGGACGGCAATTTCCAAAGGAACAAAGGAAGTTAACAAACAGCTGGAAGCAAAAAGAAAGGAAAGGAGAAAAATAGAAGCTAAAAAGAATGACAATAAGATAAACGATGCGGTTGAAGCAGTTTTTGAAATATTAAATGATTAGGGAGAATATAAAGCGGCAAAAACAGAAAAACCAATGTTTTTTTGACAATAAGAAAATAAGGAGATAAATATGAAAATAACAGAAAAAATCAGGTTTATGGCGATTATTATCGCAATGGCAGCCGCGGTTGTATTTCAGGCAGCCGCAGAGGAAAAACCCAATTTTATTATTGGTAATTTGGCAAACGGGGTGATCACAGAGCTTGTAATTAAGCCTTGCAGTGAGTATTTCCCGGAAAACAGGAATTGTGTTGTGTTTGAAAATCTAAGTGTCGAAGAAGGCGGGTTCTTCGGCGCTGTCCTGCGCGATAACATTATCGAAGCGGATATCTTTGATATTGATATCGTAGTTGATGGAAAAAGATATGCGTCTAAAAAAGGGGTAAGAATTGATTTTTCCGGCGGTAAAATTCCTGTCCTGTATTTTAGCACATCTGAAGCAAAGCTGCTTGACGGGCTTTTGGATGCAGCGCCAATGCTGGCGGCTTCGGGTTTTATTGCAACAACTAAACCTATAATTCCAAAGGCAGCTGCCAAGATAGTTACAGCAGTGTTGCCTAAATTGGGCGTCGCATTAATTCCAAAGATTGGCTGGATTATAGCCGGATGTATTCTTGTGGTTGAAGGCGTAATTATTGCGTATAACCATTTTACTGCCAGCGGTGAACTTTATACGCAGATTGAATACAATTAAATAAAAACAGGAGGTTTTTAAAATGAAAACATTTAGGATTAAATTGATGATAGCCGTATTTGCAGTATTTTTGCTTGCCGGGAATTTGGTTTCTGCGGCTGCTCAGACAGTCTATTTTGAAAATAATTTAGGCGCAGAAATAACTCAAGTGATAATAGCCCCTTCCAAAGAGCGGTATCCAAACAACAGAAATTGTTTTTCTGCAAACATACAAGCGGGTGACGGCACTGTATTCGGTATTGAAATGCCGGAACACTTTAACAGATATGAATATTTTGATATTGAAGTTGTATCCGGATCAAAACGTTATTCAACAAAAAGAGGAATTTTATTCTGCATGGAAAAAGGAATTCCTGTTGTTGAACTTGGCAAAGGAGAAAAAGAAAATACTACAGGTATTATCAGCGCATTGGCAGGCGCAGCCGGCAGCATTGTTTTTCTGGTAACTACAAAACCCGGCAGAATTATTTTATTGGAAACTACCCGTAATTTATGGAAATATGGTCCAATTAAATGGGGTTCTGTTGCAGCCGGTATTGTTCCTCTTTTGGCAATTCCTGTTGCTTCAGGAACGATTGGTTACATTGCGGGTCACAGTCTGACTGCAGAAAACCTGAATGTTCAGGTTGTATATCATCCCCATGGGAGTAAATAAAGGAGTTTTATATGTCAAATTCAGATTTGCCGGAAGTACCGGCTGAAGGTAAAAAAGCTGTAGCGGTTATTGCAGGTTCTGCCGTAACCGGCGCGGTTTTAGGTTCCCTTATTCCCGGTGTCGGCACTGCGATAGGCGCAGGAGCAGGGGGAGCAATCGGCAGTATTGTAGTTATTATTAATGCAATCAGCAAATAAGGATAAACACTCACGTCATTGCGGCGTGAGTGTTTACATAGCTTCAATTTACGGCTGCATATAAACGCGGCCTTCTTCGAAGCCTCCAAATCCAAATACTGTAAATGTATCACCTATGTCAGAAATAACCGCTCTCATTGGTCCGTCATAGAATTGTATAGTCGCTGTTTTTCCGGAGAAAGTGTAATTGCCAGTGGATGGGGGAAATTCGTCCCATCTGTCTTTGTGTATAAAGGTTGTTGCTGTAAATTCAAAGGTTGTATCTCCATATTCTGATATCCATGTTCCAATAAACGGGTTATCCGCAGCCGCCGGAGCACCTGCGCAGCCTGCGAGCAGTATGATGGAAAGCAGTGAAATACCGATTCCAGCCAGTAAAAGTTTCTTTTTCATTTTTTTCTCCTTGCGTATATAATTAAGATTATTGTATAGCGGTTTTTGAATTCTATCAAGCAATTTTATGTTTACATTATACAATTTTTAGTGTATTCTGTATCCAGAGGGTGAATAATTATGGATCGCGAATTAAAGATAAAGGAATTAATTTCCAAAATGACGCTGGAGGAAAAGGTTTCCCAGCTTCTTCACAAAAGTCCTGCAATTGAAAGATTGGCTATCCCTGAATACAACTGGTGGAATGAATGTCTGCACGGTGTCGCAAGAGCCGGCGTCGCTACCGTTTTTCCGCAAGCCGTAGCTTTGGCTGCAACATTTGACGATGAGCTTGTTGAACAAATAGCAATTGCCATTTCTGACGAAGCCCGCGCTAAACACAACGAAGCTGTGAAACAGGGGAATCGCGGACAATATTGGGGACTTACTTTCTGGACACCCAATATTAATATTTTCCGCGACCCGCGCTGGGGACGGGGTCAGGAAACTTACGGAGAGGATCCTCTCCTTACATCACGCATTGGAATTGCTCTTGTGCGCGGTTTGCAGGGAGACGATCCGGAAAATTTAAAACTTGCAGCATGCGCTAAACATTATGCTGTCCATTCGGGACCGGAAAAAGATCGGCACACGTTTAATGCGATTGTTACGCAAAAAGATCTTTTTGAAACATATCTGCCCGCGTTCAGGGCTTTGGTGGGAGCAGGTGTTGAAGCTGTTATGGGTGCATACAACCGTACCCTGGACGAACCCTGCTGCGCAAGTAATTTTTTAATTAAGGATATTCTCCGCGGACACTGGGGTTTTAAGGGGCATTTTGTCTCTGACTGCTGGGCTATCCGCGACTTCCATGAATATCACAAGGTAACAAATTCTCCAGAAGAATCTGCGGCTCTTGCCCTGAATGCAGGCTGCGATCTAAACTGCGGATGCACCTATCCTATGCTGACTGTCGCTTTTAAAAAGGAGCTTGTCACAGAAGAGGCAATCAACACCGCTCTTGAACGGCTGCTGCGTACCCGTTTTAAACTTGGAATGTTTGACCCGCCCGGTAAATACGGAAAACTCGGACGCGAAGTTATTAATTGCGAAAAGCACAGAAAGCTATCCCTTAAAGCGGCGCACAAATCAATCGTGCTTCTTAAAAACGATAATAACATACTGCCGCTCGATTCCAGTCCTAAAATAATTGATGTTACAGGTCCGGGAGCCGCAAACACTCATACGCTTTTTGGCAATTATTACGGAGTTAGTTCCCGCTTTGTTACCATACTGGAAGGATTGGGCGAAAAAGTAAAAGACAAGTTCGGCATCAACCTGGGTTATCGTCAGGGTTGTTTGATGTACGGCGACATTCACAGTTCAAATGCTGAATACGGCGAAGCCAATGTTTGCGATGTTGTTATTGTTGTTATGGGGCTGGACGGCGCGATAGAAGGAGAGGAAGGCGATGCAATCGCTTCGGATTCAAACGGCGACCGAAAAACAATAGAACTTCCTCCATGGCAGCTAAAATATCTGGAAACAATCCGCGCTAAAGGAAAAAAGATCATCCTTGTGCTTACAGGCGGCAGCGCAATTGCCTATCCTGAAGAACTTGCTGACGCTGTAATTTTTGCCTGGTACCCCGGCGAATCAGGAGGCGAAGCAGTTGCGGACATCATCTTTGGCGATGTTGTTCCTTCGGGAAAACTTCCCGTTACATTCTATGCTTCTACAGCACAGCTTCCGCTGTACGAAGATTATTCCATGAAAGGACGTACCTATCGGTATATGACGGAAAAACCTCAGTATCCGTTTGGCTTTGGGCTTTCCTATACAAGTTTCCGTTTTGATTCAATCGATCTTTCCGCGTCTTCCGTTTCTGCGGGAGAATCTGTAAAAGCATCTGTAACCGTGAGCAACACCGGCAGCTATGATGCCGATGAAGTTGTGCAGATTTATATTTCCAAAGACGAAAGAAGTGAAGACCAGCCGTTTTTTTCATTGCGGGATTTTCGCCGTATTTTTATACCGGCAGGAAAAAGTATTAAAGCAGAATTTGATATTCCGGCGAGTGCTTTTGAAACAGTAAATGCGCAGGGGGAATACCGGCTTGTGCCCGGCGCTTACACGGTTATTGCAGCAGATGCCGCTCCTGTTCCGGCTGCGGCGGAGAAAGGCGCGCCCAAACCTGTTGCTTCAAAGCTCACTGTTAAATAAGGAATTTCCGGCATCGATTTTAATTGACCGTTTTTTAATGTTATGTTAAAATTTGATAAATAAAATTTTTGGAGGAAAAAATATGAAAAAAGCATTAGTTCTTGTATGCGCAGCGCTTGTACTGTTAGGCTGCGGAGGCAGTAACAAGGGACAAAACATTGTTATTTGGTCTTTCACCGATGAAGTCCATAACATGGTTACCAATTATTACATGAAGGCATTTCCGGGGGTCAACATTGAATATTCAATGACTGACCAAAGTCAGTACGAAAACAAAATCGATCCTGTTCTTGCGTCCGGCAACGGGGTGCCTGATATTATCGTAATGGAAGCTGCATTTGTGCGTAAATATATCGAATCCGGTTATCTTCTGGATCTTACTGATCTATATGAAGCTTACAAAGACAGGCTTCTTGCGTATCCTGTAGAAGTTGGCACATATAACGGCAGAGTATACGGATTGTCCTGGCAGGCAGCGCCCGGCGCTTTCTTCTATCGCCGAAGCCTCGCTCAGAAATATTTTGGTACCGATGATCCGGCTGTCGTTCAGACATATTTTTCCAGTATTGACAGATTCCTCTCAACCTCTCAATTGCTTAAAGACAGATCTAACGGCAGTTGTGTAACAGTTTCCAGCCGCGGCGATATTTTCCAGTTTATGTTTGCTGCAAGAGAGCAGCCCTGGATCGTAAATAACAGACTCGTTATTGATAACAATCTTATAAGATACATGGACATTGCAAAACATATGCACGATAACCGTCTGGAAGGCCGCGTTGGTCAATGGTCAGAAGGATGGTTCTCCGGCATGAAGGGCGATCTTAGAAACGAAGCCGGCGCTGTTGTAGAAGTTTTTGGTTACTTCCTGCCTACATGGGGTCTTCACTATGTTCTTAAACCAAATGCTCCTGATACATCAGGCGACTGGGCAATGATTCCCGGTCCTGTTCCGTATCGCTGGGGCGGCACCTGGCTTGGCGCTTACAAAGGCACCAAAATTCCTGAAGCAGCAAAACAGCTTATCCGTTATTTAACAATCGATAACCTTTTCCTTGAACAGTATGCTCTTGATTCCGGCGATATGGTAGGCAACACGGCAGTCGTAAATAAAATTAAAGATAACTACAGTGAACCATTCCTGGGAGGACAAAACCACTATGCTGAATTTGCAGAAATGGCAAAAGGCGTAAACGGCAGACTTCTGCAGGGAACTGACCGCGCAATCGAAGATTACTGGCATGAAACAGTTACTGCTTATGTCGAAGGTGAAAAAACCAAAGAAGAAGCGCTTGATGATTTCAGAAACCAGATCGCTTCATTGCTTGGACTGTAATCAGAGATTGATTATTTTAACCTGACTGCTTTTTTGGCGGTCAGGTTTTTTTTGGAGGGTCAATGCTAAAATCCGGACATGAAGCTAAAACAAATCGCTGGGGATATGTTTTTGTCGCGCCTTTTGTTATTGTCTTTTGTGTTTTTAATCTTTGGCCTACTTTAAATACATTCCTTGTTAGCTTTACGGATCTTAGAAGTTTACAAAGAGATTTTAGCTATATCTCTGATTGTAATCTATGTAAGGGTACGGGAAGTGTTAATGCAGCGGAAGAATCTGAAGAAATGATAACCTGCCGTAATTGTAACGGAAAGGGCAGGGTATTAAATGCTGTTCAAAATTACAGAAGATTGGTAAACGATGAATTTTTCTGGGGTGCTTTAAAAAATACTTTTATAATTTGGGGATTTAATTTTATTCCGCAGCTGGGAATCGCTTTGGTTCTCGCGATTTGGCTGTCGGATACAAGGCTTAATCTCACAGGCAGGGGTTTATTCAGAGCAGTTATTTATTTACCCAATTTGCTTACCGCCGCTTCTGTTGCATTTTTGTTCCGCAGTCTTTTTGGCTGGAACGGACATATCAATGCGCCCGCAAATCAATTTCTGCGGTTATTCGGAATATATAACGAGGTTCTTGTTAACGGAGAAATTGTAAAGGAAGCAATAAACTTTTTCCGCAGTGTTCCGTTTTCAAGAGGTTTGGTTTCTTTTATTCAATGGTGGATGTGGTACGGCCATACATTAATTTTACTTATGGCTGGTATTACGAGCATTCCGGCATCATTATATGAATCCGCTGTGGTAGACGGCGCCAACAGCCGGCAAACGGCATGGTATATAACATTGCCTCTTCTGCGTCCCATGATGCTGTATATTCTGGTAACTTCGATGATTGGCGGTATGCAGATGTTTGACATTCCGTTTCTGCTTACCAATATGCAGGGCGCGCCCAATTTCTCGATTCGGACAACGGTTGTTTATCAGTATAATATGGCTTTTCAGGGACGCACTGATTATTCCTACGGCGCGGCAATTTCTGTTGGAATATTTACCGTTACAATTATTATGGCATTGCTGATATTCTTCCTGATGCAGGATCGCAGTTTTTTAAAAAACAGAAGAGCAGGAGGCATTAAATGAGATTTAGTGTTTTAGCTGTTATTATTAAACGGCATTTTGTCCATATAATAATGATCTTCTTGGGGCTCGTCGCAATCGTTCCAATATATGTTCTTTTAATTAATGCAACACGCTCTACAGAACAAATCAATTTGGGCCTTTCTCTTCTGCCCAGCGCAAATGTTCTGCATAACTGGACTGCTCTAACTAGCCGACGTTTTCAGATATGGCATGGTTTTGCAAACAGCGCATTCATTGCTTCTGCTGCTACATTGTTTAGTGTTTATTTTTCGGCTTTAACCGCATACGGTTTGCATGTTTACAGATTTAAGGGAAGGGTTGTTATCTGGACAATTATTTTAATTATCATGATGCTGCCGGGTTCTCTTACCTTTATTGGCTTTTATCAGCTAATGGCAAGGTGGGGGCTGACCAACAATTATCTGCCCCTGATTATTCCAGGAATTGCCGCGGCATCGACTGTTCTGTTTATCCGCCAATATATGCTGTCTGTTTTAAATATGGAGCTTATCGATGCAGCGCGTATTGACGGCGCAGGAGAATTCCGTATTTTTAACATTATTATTGTCCCTGTGATAATTCCCGCTCTTGCTGCTCAGTCTATTTTTACTTTTGTCGGCTCATGGAATGCCTATATCACCCCGCTTGTCCTTCTCTCCAATGAAAAAATGTACACCCTGCCGATACTGGTTCAATCGCTTCGCGCGGATATTTACCGCACTGAATTCGGAGGCATTTATCTTGGAATTGCAATTTCTTTGATACCAATAATTATTTTCTATTCGTTTATGTCAAGGTTTATAATTTCCGGAATTACAATGGGAGGTATCAAGGAATAGGCAGGACCGGATCTTCGGCTTACGCTTCTTCCAAACCCAAATCGTCGTCGTGTGTAACAATCTCTTCCTGCGGCGCCGCTTTTTCCGCCTTTTTTCCCTTTTTCCCTTTAAAGCTAATCTTGGGCATTGACATTGGCCGGTGGTATCTGCGCGCTACATAAAATACAATATTCAAAAATAATATCAGCGCCACGGTTATGGCTATAACCTGCCATGATGTGATTACCTGCTTTAATAATTCAAATATGCTTAGAGTTTGCATTTTTTATATTATCGGCAGAAGCTGTACAGAAATGTATGCCTAAAAATTTACTTGGGGTCCTGTCAGGGGCAAAAAGCACCGTGCGCTTCGCACGCGGCGCTTTTTGCCCCTGACACGCATTCGTGTGCAACCTTGTGTGCCCCTCAAGTATGTTACTAGTTCTTTTTAAAAAATAGTATTGACAAAAACTTCATATCTGGTATTATTTATATATGTATATTGGCAATATACCAGAAAATTATCAAAAAGATATAATCAAAGCCACGCATTTACTCAAAAATGAAGGTTGTAAGTCGGTTTTTTTATTCGGCTCAATGGTAACAGGCAATATTCATCAAAATTCTGATATAGATATAGGTATAACCGGACTAACTCCTGGAAAATTTTTTAGGGTTTATGCATCTTTAGATAGAGAATTGCAAAACAAGGTTGACCTTATTGATTTTGATTTAAACAGTGATTTTTTTGGACTTCTTAATTCATTGGGAGAGGTAGTAAAAATTGGATAAAAATATAAAAGCAAAGGTTATGTTTGAAATTTCACAAATAGATAAATTAATATGTGATTGTGAACCATTATTAGATGTATGTAAAATTAAAACACTTGATTTTATTGAATTGTCTGCAGCAGCTATGGTATTACATTCTTTTTATAATGGTATTGAAAATATATTATTAATGATAATAAAATATTACGATAAACAATTGCCAAATAGTAATAAGTGGCATATGGAATTGTTAGATAAAGCATTCACGTCTGATGATAAAAGAAAACAGATATTAGATATTGCTTTAAAAGAAAAAATGGAAGAATATATGAAATTTAGACATTTTGTGAGACATACATATGGATTTCAATTGGAATGGAAAAGAATGGAAGCATTAATAAATACGATAAGTGATTTTTGGAAAATAGTAAAAGATAGTTTAAATGTATTTTTAAGTGATGATGATAAAGAAATTTAAAAAGAATTGGGAAATTTTGGCTGCTGCTATCTAAAAACAATATATTTATAACCTAAATAATTTAATACCATAGTTATTGGTGTCACAAAAAATAATTTTGCTATATGTTCCTGAATCCCAATAATATTATGAAAAAGATAAATCGCTGCTACGCTTGTAATCAGCGTGATTCCATTAACCAATAAAAACAGGAATATTTGTTTAAAATTCTTTGTATTATTTTTAAATGTTATATATTTATTAAGAAAAAAACTGCATGTAAGTCCTGTAATATAGCCCGCAGCCTGAGAAACTGGTACAGTGGCAAACAGACATATAATTGAGAAAATACAAAAATCTACTGCTGTATTAATAACCCCGACAATAGCAAATGTAATAGGACGGCGGTATTTTGTCAGCATTGCTTTAAAATATTCCGGCATCTTCAATCCTACAATCACTCTTGTGTATTATCAATCTTAATAAAGATGCAGTCTAATCCATAATAGCCAGAAAATCTATTATCAAATCTATCTCCATCGTATATCCACCATTCATGCATTAGTATCCTTGCGTCGTGTTTATTATCATATCTGACATATTCTGCACTCGTTTGTCCGCCATCAGCAGTGCTTGTTAAATATTCAGCCCTTTTTTTAACAAAATCATTATAATGAGAATGAGTTGAATAAATACGGGAGTATTCAAATGCTGCTGGGATAAGTATCAATGATGTTATGATAACTGCTATTTTAAATAATTTTTTATTTCTGTTTATTAAGTGATAAAAACAATAAATAATTGTTACTAGCATAAAAAAACTAAACCCAAAGAAAGCTCTTGGCACATAATAGGGAGACGCAGCCATAGCGGTTACTGATAGTGAAGATATAAGGAGTAATACTGTATTTCTAATAAAGCAGTACGGCATACTATAGTTAATTGTTAAACCTGTTTTTTCCCTGGTTGTTTTGCCGATAGCCTGAAATACCAGAAAAGCGATGAACAAAACAAACAGTAAAAGGAAATATACCAGATAGTTTTTAATTAAACCAATCCATATAATAGGTATCCTTGATAAAATTGTTTCGATATTAAAATTTGATGTAATACCCAGTATTTCTCTGTAGAAACTTACCCGATGAGCTGTTGAAGGAGCAAACAGCATATACAAAAATCCAAGGAATAATGTACCAAAAGAAGTTACCATCCAAAATTTTATACGTTCACGTTTTATGAAACATACAAATATAATAGTCACTGCATACAGCGCTATTGTACTTATTACCGTATTTTCATTCGTGAAACCTGCAAAAAAGCCTGTTAGTGTATGCAGAATTATTGTTATTTTACGTCCGCTTAGAATATCTATACCGCAAAAAACATAATATATGGGTAATGTAAAAATCAGTAAAATTGTTACCCCCCATAAAAAGTTAGTGCTGCCGGTTCTCCAAAAGAAAACTTCGCCAATAACCGGCTGGAATAATAAGATCAAAGCAAAAGACAAAATACCACAAATGGCAGCTTTGCCGTAATCCGTTGTTTTTGAAGGAAACGCATACATATAGATTAAGTGGATAAATAAAACTGATACGATAGCATTGGAAATGTCAAAAACAACCGGATTCATGCTTCCAAACAGAATAGATAATTGTTCCCCCAGGCGTACATTCCAACCTTGTGATTGTATAATTATTCTATTAAATACATCTTTAAAAAACGACAATATATTCTCAGGTCCCGTAAAGTAATTGTAGGCTGTTAAAGTATAATCTTCTCCAATAAGAGGTGTTATTCGATTGATAATTAAAAACAAGAAAAAACACAGTATTATCCATAAAGAATAAATAATAAAAAACTTTTTATACAGCAATTTTTTAATATTCTCAAACATCCGCATATTGCCAACCCCTAACTTATCCCTTATCTGAACTATCCTTTACTATATAGACCGGTCTATGCTTGCCTTCTAAATAAGATTTCGCTAAATACTGCCCCAGTATGCCGGTACAAAATAACTGGATTCCGCCGACAAACAAGATTATAGTAACAGTAGAAGCCCAGCCGGCTACCGGATCGCCGTTTATCAGCCACCTTACAATTATAAATACAATACCAATAAAAGCTAACATACATAAAAACAATCCAAATAAAGACGAGACAGCAAGAGGTTTTACCGAAAAGGCAGTAATACCATCCAGTGAATATAAAAACAACTTCCAAAAATTCCATTTGCTTTTTCCGGCTACACGAGGTACATTCTCAAATTCTATCCATTTCGTAGAAAATCCCACCCAGCTAAATAAACCTTTGGAAAATCTGTTGTATTCTTTCAGGGATAAAATTGCATCTACCATTTGTCTTGTCATAAGTCTAAAATCTCTGGCTCCATTAACCATTTGAGTGTCAGAAATCTTGTTTATTAATTTATAGAATATTCCGGCAAAAAATGAACGAATTGGAGGCTCTCCTTTACGCGTAACTCTGTGTGTCGCTGCACAATCAAAACCTTCATCAGTCAACGCAGCATACATTTTAGGCAATAATTCAGGCGGATCTTGCAAATCTGCATCCATTACTGCTATGTAATCACCATTGGCAGCTTCAAGTCCAGCCAGCAAAGCTGCTTCTTTTCCAAAATTGTGCGAAAAAGAAATATATCTTATCTGCTTATTCTCCGCGGATAAACGGCGTAAAACCTGTAATGTGCCGTCACTTGATCCATCATCTACGAATATATATTCAAAAGTGACAGTAGGCATACCAGATGCAATCAATGTAATTTGATTAATAAAAAGAGGTATGCTCTCTTCCTCATTGAAGCAAGGGATAACAATACTTAACTTTGGCAACATCATCCTGTGTATCATTTTAACATATTTTAGCAATTTTTGTCCAGTCTACTGCCGTTTTATCCTCTTCCATCCGTGCTTTAGTGCATTTTGCATCTTTTTGTGTAAAATTTTCAAAAACTTTCGTTTTTCGGTCAAGCACCACGCATCTGTGTGCCATATATAGCTGGAGGATTTTATGTTTGAAAACAAAAAACAAGAAATTGCTGATCCATTGAGCGAGGCGGTGCAGAAACTGTTTGGGCTTTCGTATTTGTTTCCGTATCAGAGACTGGTTATGACAAATATACTGGAAGCGGCGCAAGCGGCGGGGATCCCTGTCACGGGTTTTTCTGAGAATTCTGATGAACAGACCGACAGGGAAACCGCCGGAAAACAGATTGTTATTCTGCCGACAGGGGCGGGGAAGTCTCTTTGTTTCCAATTGCCGGCAATGCTGATAGAAGGGCTTACCCTTGTTATTTACCCAATTCTTTCACTGATGGCGGATCAGCAAAGGCGGCTTTTTGAGCGCGGGTTTTCTCCTGTGACAATCAGAGGAGGGCAAACCAAAGAAGAGCGGGATGAGATTTGGCAGAAACTGGAAACAGGACAGAGTAAATTTATTATTGCCAATCCGGAAGTTTTACTTACGCCGCAGGTGAAAGAGAGACTGGAAAAAATCAAAATTGTTCATGTTGTAATTGACGAAGCGCATTGCGTCAGCGAGTGGGGAGAAAGTTTTCGTCCCAGTTATCTGGAAATCGGCAATATTATTAATTTTCTTAATCCCCCTCTTGTAACCGCCTTTACCGCAACAGCCAGCACACCTGTACTGGAAAAAATAAAAAAGTATATCTTTGGCGATTTGCAAGCCGCTCTGATTATGGGTAACCCTGACAGACCCAATATCAGTTACACAGCAAAGGGATGCATCAACCGCAATTTGGCAGTGCGTGATTTATTGATTTTAAACAAACGCCCTGCCATTGTTTTTTGCTCTTCGCGCCCGGGAACGGAAAAACTTGCCCGCTACCTGAGAAATGAACTTTCAGAAATGGGATACCCATGGTATAACGAAATCCGTTTTTATCATGCGGGTTTAAGCAGAGAAGAAAAAGCCGAAACAGAAAAATGGCTTTTAAAAAACACAGAAGCTGTCCTTTGTTCAACTTGCGCGTTTGGAATGGGCGTTGACAAGGCCGATGTGCGCACTGTTATTCACAGAGACTGCGCTCCCTCTGTTGAAGCTTATTTGCAGGAATCAGGCAGGGCAGGACGTGACGGAGAACAGTCAAAAGCAATACTTTTATGGGGACCGGAAGATGAAACCGCTATGTTGCGCGCTAAAACTGAATACGAAAAAAACAGGCTGCAAGCGCTGTTAAATTACGCAAAAAATACAGAAAACTGCCGCAGGCATTCGCTTCTTGCCTTGCTTGATTTCGATTCCGGCGGTGAAGTGCCGGAAAAACTTTGCTGCGATGTTTGCTATCCAGAAAAATATTCTGCAAACCTGCGGGAAGAAGAATCAGTGATGGAATTTTTCCGTAAAAACAAAAGACGCTACACCCAATCCCAGGCCGCCTCGCTAATGTCGCAAAGCGAAACAATAAGGTGGTCGCAGGAGGACGCATCGCTTGTAATTAGCTATCTTATAAAAACAGGAAAATTAAAAAAAAGCAAAAACTTTCTGTGGAGGAACAAGATTACGGTTTAAGGGAATTAGCTTTTACTTCCTCTTCCCATTCAGCCTCAGGGAACAATACTTTAATGGAATTTATTCTTTTTTTTGCGAGAGTTATATATTCTTTTTCTCTTTCTATTCCAATAAAATTCCTGTTTAATTTTTTTGCTGCAGCGCCGGTTGTTCCTGTTCCAAAAAAAGGATCAAGCACAATGTCTCCCTGTTTAGTTGTTGATAATATAATTCTTTTTAATAATTCTTCTGGCTTTTGGGTTGAATGAGCTTTTTTACCGTCATCTCCTTTTAAGCGTTCTTTTCCGATACATAATCCAATTTGCCAGACAGAAGTCATTTGTTTATCGCCGTTATATTTTTTCATCATTTTGTGGTTAAATGTATATTTTTTGCATTTTTCCCCTTTTGAACACCACAAAAGCGTTTCTGTAGCATTTGTAAAACGTTTTCCTAAAAAATTCGGCATAGGGTTAGTTTTATACCAAGTTACATCGTTTAATATCCAAAAGCCTAAATTTAACATAATATTACCTACTCTGAAAATATTATGATAACTTCCTATTACCCATATTGAACCGGTATCTTTTAGTATACGTTTACATTCTTTAAGCCAGGCAATGCAGAACTCGTCATATTCAGAAAAAGAGCCGAACTTATCCCATTCATCGTCAACTCCATCAACTTTTGTATTATTCGGTCTGTATAACTCGTTTTTCAATTGCATATTATACGGCGGATCTGCAAAAATTAAATCTATAGAGTTATCCGGGAAATATTTCAATTCCTCGATACAGTCACCTTTAATTATAGTATTAAGATTCATTTTTATTACTTTATCGCAGTATTTTCTTCATGTCAATAGTACGCACGCATTTTACGCACGGATTTTTTTGCAGCTGCTGTAAGCAGCATGCTGCAAGCCGCAAGCTGCGCCGCAGCAACGCACGCATTTTACGCACGGATTATTTTTGCGAATTTGCTCTTGCTTTTTATTTTAAAATTTGATATGTGAATAATCATCAACGTTGTTGATAAGAAAATTAATTTTAGTCAAACGGACTTTAAACGTATTGGGAGATTTCCCCCAAGGAGAAAATTATGAGGAACATTAAATGGTTTGGTGTTATCGCAATTGTGCTGATAACAACTATGGTACTTGCGGGTTGTGCCCGCAGTGAAGGTTCAGGCAGTAAAAATTCATTAAAAATGGAACAGGAATTGTCAGCGTTATTTGATGATTTAAGTTCATTTCATCAATCATCATTGGAAAAATTTAATGAAATAATAAAAGACATACCACCTCAATCATTTGCGAATGTTTTAAAAAACCTATCGGCAGAAGCGCAAGCATACGCATTAACATTAACACCAAATGAATTGATAACTTCCAGCACGAATTTTTTCAGCGCGAGTCCAGGAGGAGACTTTTCTTATGAACTTAACAGCGAAGGAAACGGTATCATAATTACAAGGTACACAGGAAGAAACCCTTTTCTGGTTTTCCCTGCAGAAATTGAAGGTTACCCTGTTGTTCAAATTGGCAAAGGCAGTGGCAGTGGTAATTATATTGCACCATATTATGAATCGCAGAGTAGAGATAGAAGTTTTATAGTTTCTGTAGTTATTCCAGAAGGGATTAAAACTATTGCTCAAAGTGCGTTTTATGGACAGAGAAAATTAATTAACATTTCATTTCCTGCCAGCCTTACAGAAATTGGGAGTAGTAGTTTTTCTAATTGTTCTTTTGAAACTGTTGATCTTTCCAAAACTAATCTTGTTGAAATTTCTCAGGCTGCTTTTCAATTAAATAGAAATCTTCGTACAGTTAATCTTCCTGAAACAGTAACAATAATTCAACGAGTAGCATTTGAAAATTGTCGATCTTTAACAGATATTAATATTCCTTTAAATATAAAAACGATCGAACCACATGTTTTTAGAGATTGTGGTGAACTTTTTAATTTGCATATTCCTGATAATATTAATTCAATAAATTTTATTATGTCTACTACTATTAATCCTCCTACTAATAATGCTTTTTCTGGTTGCGGAAAATTACCTATTGCAACTCGTCAACGGCTTCAAGCGTTAGGTTATACAGGAAATTTTTAATTAATCACTCTTACCGTCTGTTGTAATATTTTCCTCCAAAAAGAAAGAAAACAACAGACGGTTTTTTTATTTATTTAAAAAACGCCAGCCGCCTCATTTCCTCTTCGCCCTCATAATCAGCAACGCCACGTCTCCCTGACGCACGCCGGGAATCCGCGCTGCCTGGCCTACGTTTAAAGGTTTAACAGAAATCAATTTTTCTTTTGCTTCGGATGAAAGACCGGGTATAGACGCGTAATCCAGATTGGGATCGAGTTTGATAACATCCATTTTTGCGGCTTTGGCGGCGAAACGTTTTTCTTTTTCTATGTATCCTTCGTATTTAATGTCAAGAAGAACACGTTCTGTCAATTCTGCAGGGTAATTTGGATGCAAGCATCCGGAAAGTTCGTCTTGTTTGCGTTTGGCGATAAGTTCTTTTATTTCTTCCAGTGTTTTTGTTTTTTTCAGAAATTGTTCCCAGCGGCTGTCATCGATAAGACCAACGTCGCGTCCTTTGGGGGTGAGCCTTGTGTCCGCTGTGTCATGACGCAGCATCAGGCGGTGTTCGGCGCGGCTTGTGAACATACGGTACGGTTCCTTTGTTCCCAGCGTTGTAAGATCATCTATAAGTACGCCGATGTACGCTTCGCTGCGTCCCAGCACAAGCGGAGGTTTGTTCAGCATTTTCATTGCGGCATTGATACCTGCCATCAACCCCTGGGCAGCGGCTTCTTCATAGCCGGAACTGCCGTTGGTTTGCCCTGCCGCGAAAAAGCCGGATAAGCGCTTTGATTCAAGCGATGGGTAAAGATCCAGCGGATCAAGGTAATCATACTCAACCGCGTAACCGGGACGGACAATGTGCGCCGCTTCAAGGCCGGGTATACTGTGAATAAAATCATGCTGCACATCTTCGGGCAGCGAGCTGGAAGCGCCGTTTATGTACATTTCGTTTGTCGTAATACCTTCCGGCTCAATGAAGACATGGTGCCGTTCACGCTGCGGAAAACGCACAACTTTATCTTCGATAGAGGGGCAGTAGCGCGCGCCGGTGCCGGAAATTTTTCCGCCGTATAACGGAGAGCGGTGAATGTTCTTTCTGATAATCTCGTGTGTTTTTTCTGTGGTAAAAGTGACCCAGCAAGGTTCGCTTTGCCTTTTTATAAATGTTTTTGGATCAAAGGAGAAAGGAAACATTTCTTCGCCGTCCTGTTTTTCCATTACAGAAAAATCAATTGAATGGGCGGCGATCCGCGCGGGAGTGCCGGTTTTTAATCTGCCTGTTGTAAAGCCAAGCCGCCTTAAAGATACGCCGAGTCCTTTGGCAGCTTCTTCGCCAAGCCGTCCCTGAGGCGCGTCATATTCACCGATAAAAATCTTTCCTTCCATGAATGTTCCCGATGCAAGAATAACAGTTCTGGATGATATCCGATGTCCGCGTTGAGTTATAACACCTGCGACAGAATTTTTGTCTGTTAATAAATCTGTTACCGTATCCATCATTATTTTTAATTTATTTTGTTTTTCCAGAACAAGACGCGCTTGAGTCTGATATTCGTATTTGTCTGCCTGCGCTCTTGGCGCCTGCACGGCAGGGCCGCGCGAACGGTTAAGCACGCGGTATTGGATCATCGCCGCGTCTGTCAGCTTTGCCATCTCTCCGCCCAGAGCGTCCACTTCGCGCACGATGTTGCCTTTGGAAAGTCCGCCGATCGCGGGGTTGCAGGAGAGAGCTCCGATCTGGCTGGGGTTCTGCGTGATAAGAAGAGTTGAGAAGCCAAGCCGGCTTGCCGCGAGAGACGCTTCGATGCCTGCGTGCCCGCCGCCTATGACAATACAATCGTAATCCATTTATACCATTTATACCATTTTTTTATTAAAAAAAACAGCCAAAACCCTTGACATTTAAAAATCTTTGCGTTATATATTAATATCAGGATCATGCTATTTATATACAAATCAAAGCTTCTTTTAAAAAGAAAAGCCGCTGGGCGGCAGGACTGCGTTATCATTAAGTGATTAAATTTTAAATTATCGGTTTTCTTAAGATCAACCTGACAATTTACAGGTCAGGCGGTGTATCATTGTCTCTATTTGTAATTTATTTTGGAGGGAAATATGAGTATGAATTATGAGTTATTTGACGGCGGGAACAATAAAAAAGTTGAGTTTCTTGCCCACATTCGCAAAATCGGCGAAATTACCAGACAATCAGGAGGTTTAAATGATTTGTTCTATGAATTTGCGGATTCTCATCTTGAATTTTTATGCGAACACATAAAAATCAACAAACCTGCAGCGGCAGTTTTTTCCGCAATGGTCAATATGTTTTCCGGGCAGGATATTACAATTAATAATCTTGCGCATTATTTAAAGCTGGAATGTATTGATGTTATTATGTTAATGGATGAACTGGAAGAGCTGGAAGAAAAGGAGCTGATTCAGATTATCCATGAAGATCCTGATCCTTTCTCCTGTTCCAATGATGTTATTATTTTTAAATTGCCTCTTAGAACCATCGAAGCGCTTAGAAAGGGTTCCTGCTATGATCTGTTAAACAAAAAAAATCTTACTATCGAGGCTTTTTTTACGCAGATTGAATATTTTTGCGAAGAACGGGTTCAAAGGCGCATGAATTATAAAAATGCCAAAACAAAAATGCTCAATCTGCTTAACGATAACAATCATCTTGATTTTGTTCAAAAAGTATTTAATCTTAACTTGCAGGATGATGATATTTTGGTTCTGCTTCGGTTTTTCCATTACACGATCAATGTTGATGAGCCTGACATGACTCTTCGCCATCTTGGAGCGCTGTACGAGCACAGTTCCCATTTTGCCGATGTAAAACGCCAGTTAAAAAATGGAAGCTATATTTTGTTAAAAAAAGAAGTAATCGAAAACTCCTGCGGTGATGGTTTTTGCGAAACAGATTCCTTCCGTTTAACCGATAAAGTAAGGGAAGATTTTCTTGGGGACATGAACGCTTTAGTTTCAGAAATGCCTGTAAAAGGATTAAAGCAATCCGATTCAATTACAGAGAAAGCGCTTTTTTATCCTGTAAAAACACAGCGTGCCATAGATGAACTTGTATCGCTTTTAAAACCGGATAATTTCCCCGCTGTCCAGCAGCGTCTTTCCGGCAAGGGAATGAGAACCGGGTTTGCCTGTCTTTTTTCCGGAGGGCCCGGCACCGGTAAAACGGAAACGGCGAATCAGATTGCGCGTATGTGCGGGCGCGATATTATGCAGATTGATATTTCCAACACAAAGAGCAAATGGTTCGGAGACAGCGAAAAGCTGATAAAATCCCTGTTTGATAAATACCGCGCTGCCGTTAAAAAACTGCCGGTAACGCCGATTTTGCTTTTTAACGAGGCGGACGCGGTTTTCAGCAAACGCCGCCTGCTTGAAAACGACTACTCAGGTCCAGCGCAGACCGAAAATGCCATTCAGAATATTATTCTGCAGGAAATAGAAAACCTTAACGGCATAATGATTGCCACTACAAACCTTTCTACCAACATGGACGCGGCTTTTGAAAGGCGCTTTTTATACAAGATTGAGTTCGAAAAACCCGAAATTATCACACGGAAGTCCATCTGGCTTTCCATGATGCCGGATTTGCGTGAAGAAGACGCCCATTCTCTGGCTTTACGCTACGATTTTTCCGGCGGGCAAATTGAAAATATAGCCAGAAAGGTGTCTGTATACCATGTTTTGTCCGGCAACGGTCCGTCTCTGGAAGAGATGATAAGGTTCTGCGATGAGGAAGTTATTTACAAAAACGGCGCCAAACAGATAGGGTTTTTGGCTTCGTAGAGTTTACAATTTGTTAAACTTGCAGTATAATAGGGTATATTTATTTATAAGGAAGAAACATGAAAAACAAGATTTTTATTTTAGGGCTGGCAGTATTGGTTTTATCATTAACTGTGATATTTATTGGCTGTGAAGACGCTACAACTGAGTTTGAAGGAACCTGGACGAAACGAGGTGATACAACAATGAAGATTACATTTACAGGGGGCAACTGGAATAGTAATAAACTAAATGCCAAAGGCACTTTTACTTCCGATTCAACTACACTGTATTTCACAACAACACATATAAATAATGTTGAGCTTGATACAAGCGTAGATTGGGACGGTGCTTATCATATTGATGGAGACGTATTGGATTTATCAGGCGCCGACTTTGAGCATGCCGGCGTCTCTGGTACTTACGATAGGTAATTAAAACCCGGTTCCATGTCTTTTGATTCCGCAACGGCGCCTTGCGCGCCTTTGCGGCTATCATACCGCCATGTTTATTCTGCTTCCGCTAGTTGTTTTTTCTATTTGTATCTGTTTATCAATACGTTCGCGCAATTCCGTAACATGAGAAATTATTCCAATTATTCTGTCTGTTCCCGCCATCTCTGTCAGTGTCTTTATGGCAACATCCATTGTTTCGGCATCAAGGCTGCCGAAACCTTCGTCTATAAACATGGCATCCAGATGTATGCCTCCCGCTGTCTGCTGAACAACATCCGATAATCC
Source organism: Treponema sp. (assembly GCA_009784975.1). Classification (GTDB taxonomy): domain Bacteria; phylum Spirochaetota; class Spirochaetia; order Treponematales; family Breznakiellaceae; genus WQXQ01. The sequence goes on along the minus strand of WQXG01000010.1, from coordinate 15,063 downwards.
CAGCGCAAGTGAAAGGGAAGCCATAAATGTCTCTCCTCCCGATAAACTGCTCGATGGACGCGCTTTGCCTGTATACGAATCAAATACTTCTATTTCCAGCCCCATGCTTTTTCGTTTATCTTCGCCTTCTGTCTGCCGCTGCAGAATATAACGGCTCTGACTCATTTTATTTAACCGTTTATTTGCCGCATGAAGCACACTTTCAAAATACGCCGTTTGCGCATAAGTTTCAAAATCAAATTTTGCGTTTGCCGCGTCAGATAATTGTTTTACGGCAGCATAGGATTTTTCTGTCTGTTCAAAGTTAACGGCAGCCCTGCGCAGCTCCTTTAGCATGCTTGTGGTTTTATCAAAACGGCTTTTTATTTCTTCGCGCTCCTTTAATAATTCCAAAGATTTTGTGTCGGCTGCTTCTTTTTCATTTTTTATTTTTTCCAAATCGGGCTGCTCTTTGCCTTGCGTTTCTTTTTCCAGGCGTTTAATGTCTCTTTTAAGCTGTTCTCCGTTTTTTTCATAGTCAGATTGCTTTTTTATAAGATTAGCCAGCTCTTCTTCGGATATCAGCGCAAGAGTATATTCCTCTTCATCAGAAAATCCGTGTTTTGCCAAAGTCTCGCTGTATTTTACCTGCGCTTCGCCGTTTTGGCTGTTTTTTTCCTGCTCGCTTGTTTTTCTTTCTGCCGTTACAGCCTGCGCTTTTGTAAAAGCCGCCTGCGCTTTGTTTTTTCTCTCAGATGCGGATTTTTGCTCTTTTACAAGCAGAACAAGCTCTTTCTCTCCCGTTTCTTTTTCCAAAGCCAAAGTGTCAGATGTTTTTTGCATTTGCAAAAGCAATTGCGTAAGCTCATCTTTTGCTTCTTCCCATTCTGTTTTTTTTGAAAAATCAGAAAAGTCTTCTGTAAATCTTTTAATGAGCGTTTCAATTTCTACCTTTAGCGAATCTGCAATTTTATTTAATACTTGCTGTTTTTCTGCCGCATTATCAAATTTAATTTTTAGCTCTAAATTGGTTTTTTCTTCATTTGCTTTCTTTTTTGTCAGCTCTTCTATATTGTTTTTTACCGTATTTGTCATTTCTTCCAGCTGTTTGCCTGCATTTTCTAATTTTATATCCGGTATATAAACGGATAAATTGTTAATAAATACGCCGGACAATGTTTTAATTTCTGTATTAACAGTGCCGCAGGCTTTTGATTTATTTTCGCATTTTTCCAGCGCGTTTTCTTTTTCATTTTTTGCTTTTTGATATTCAGCGTTTGTAATTTCCCTGGGGGCGTTCGCCGCTAAGCCTCCCATGCCGCTTATTGCCGCGGGATTTGGGTGAACGGCAGAGCCGCATACAGGACATGGTTCGCCCTCTTTCAATTTTGTTACAAGAATGCCGGCATGGCTTAGAAAAAACGCGTTTTCCAGATCATTAAACATTTTTTGCGCTGTTAAAAAATCACCGTTTATAATTTCCAGTTCTGAATTAAGAACAGAAAATATTTCCTGCTTTTCTTTGATTTTATCCAGATCGTTTTTTAATTTTATTAATTCAGAAAATTTATCCTCGCTCTCCGATAATTCCTGCGCCAGCCTTTTAATTTGCTCATCATCAATTGCCGGCAGTTCTTCCAGTGTTTTGCAAACTAAAACAAGTTCTTCCTGCCTGGAAGCAAGTTCTTTTTGTTTTTTTGCAATATCGTCGCTGTTTTTTTTAAGAAGGTTTAGTTTATTTAACTTTTCAAAGGCAGCTTCACATTCTTTGGACAGGGCGGTAAAGGAAACTTGCGCTTCTTCAAGATTTGGCAGTTCATTAAAGGAAACTTCCGCTTGTTCCAGCTCAAGAGACGCGGTGTTTTCCTGCGTTTTTGCGTCAGACAGGGCAGCGGCTGCTGCTGCGTGCTCTGCTGCTGTTCTTGCCGCTGTATCACAAGCAGGTTTCACCTTGCGTAAAGCGGTCTCTCCCCGCACAGCGCGCTCTTTGCAGCTTTTTATTTCATCTGCCATGGCTTCATGTTTTTTCATCATGTCAAAAAAAGCGGCAAGGTCAGAAAAATCTTTGCCAAGTTTCTGCGCTTCAGAAAGTTTTACGGCAAGTTCCTGTATGATTATATTATTTTCCGCAAGGCTTTTGTCTGTTTTTGAAAGTTCCGTTTTATCGGATTTAATCTGTTCTTCCCACTCGGCAAACTTTTCTTCCCGTTTGTAGATATCTGCATTATACCTGTCAAAATCGCGGATAATTAAATCCAGATTGTCTTTTTCTTCTTTTGCCCTGTCTTTCAGCCGTTTCTGGAAAGTTTTTAGTATTTCTGTTTCAAAGATATGACGCAGTATTTCTGCGCGATCGCTCACTTTGCTTTTTAAAAAACGCTGAAAATCATTTTGCGCTATCATTATTATCTGCGCAAACTGATTGCTGTCAAGCCCGATAATTTCTTCTATTTTTGGATTTACATTTTTATTTCCGCTTATTACTGTTCCATCGGACAATATTAAATCCGCATCCTGAGCGTTTTTTTTAATTGTGCGTTTTATGGTATAAACTGATTTTCCGCAGGCAAATTTTAACTGTGCAAAAGTTTTCTCTTTGCCGGTTACATAATCAGAACGAAGCATTGTGCTGTCGCTGCGGCTGGTGCCGCTTGCTTTGCCGTACAATGCAAAGGAAATTGCGTCAAAGATTGTTGTTTTGCCGCTGCCGGTTTCTCCTGTTATTAAATACAAACCTTTATTTCCAAGGGAAGCAAAATCTATTATTTGATTTCCCGCATACGAGCCAAAGGCATTCATCGTTAATTCCAATGGCTTCATGTTTCAATCTCCGTTTCCAGAAGTTCCCGTACTATTTCTGCCTGGCGTTCAGTCATGGCAGACCCTTGCGTATTAAGAAAAAAATCCATAAATAAATCATAAGGAGATAACTTTTCCGGTATTTCCGTATTGTTAATTATTGTATCAAGGCAGCTTCGGGAATTTTCAAAATCAAGGCTCATTAAATTGGGAAAAATGCTTCTTAATTTGCCTACAGGATCAATTATTTCTTCTTCATCTGTAAGTATTATGCGCATATAATCTTCGCTTGCCTCTGTCTTCATTATTTCGTCAATTGTGCCTTTTATTTCCCGCATATCACGGAGCGGTGTCAGCGGAAGTTCTGTTATTTTTAAACTGCCTTTTTTGTTTAATTCCACAAGGCTTGCGGATTTTTTATGCTGCCATTCAGAAAACGAATATTTTATGGGGGAACCGGCATAACGGATATGCGCGCTCCCTGCAGACTGCGCTCCATGCAAATGTCCAAGCGCGGCATAATCAAAGTTTTTAATTAACCCTGCGTCTATCGCGTCAAGTCCGCCTACAGGATTCATTTCGGATTCTGAACGAACAGGCGAAATGCCGTTTTTTGTATAAAATTGATGCGATAAAAGCACATTGCGTGATGAATAATCTATATTTGCGGTTTTTAACACTGCCCTAAGCGCGGCTTCATAGTTATCTGTTTCGTTTTCTTTTAATAATTGGCGTACATATATTGGCTTAATAAACGGCAGCAGCCAGAAATTTACTTCGCCGTATTCATCGGTTAACACAATATTTTCCAGAGTGCCGTTAAATGCTCCGCAAAGATAAATGTTTTTATCAAGGAGCAGGCGGCTTGCATAGCCGATACGTTCGGGAGAGTCATGGTTTCCTGATACAATCATGACCGCAGTATCTTCATTTGCCAGCTCCGTTAAAAAATCGTCAAACAGGCAAACTGCATCCGCGCCGGGTGCGCTGCGATCATATATATCACCTGCAATTATAACAGCGTCAGGTTTTTCTTTTTTTACATATCCTGTAATCTGATTAAATGCATTGCGCTGTTCTTCCAGCATGGAAATGCGGTTAACCATTTTGCCTATATGCAAATCTGATAAATGTATGATCTTCATAATTAATTCAATTACCTCATTTGCCGACGCAAAAATTACTGAACATTTCATCCAGAATATCAGATGTGGAAACTTCTCCGGTTATTTCACCAAGGGCATTAACAGCTTCCCTTAAAAGCGGCGCGATTATATCAAGAGCCTCTTCCTTGTTTGCAAGTTCAAGCGCTTCTTCCAGCGCGGCGCAGGAAACATCCACAAGTTTTTTTTGCCTTGCAGAGCCAAGTGATACTTCGCTTGTTTGTAAATCCGGTCCGCTGTTTGCCTTAATTGTTTTGGTAATTGAAGAGTAAAGAGCAGCGAGCCCTTCCCCTGTTTTTGCGCTGATACAAATTGGAATGCTGCCTGAAATCGGCTGCGGCTGGGGAGAAATATCGCATTTGTTCCACAATAATAAATATTTTTTGCCTTCCAGTTCCTGTTTATCTTCATCTGTTACGCCCTGTGTCCCGTCCAGTAAATACAAAACAAGATCCGCTTCCTGTAAAAGTTTGCGGCTTTTTTCCACCCCGATTTTTTCTGCCGGTTCGGCAGTGTTCCGTAAACCTGCTGTATCAACAAGGCGGATGGGGATTCCTTCTATGGAAACCCAGGCTTCTATCCAGTCGCGCGTTGTTCCCGCTGCCTCTGTGACAATGGAGCGATCTTCTTTTAAGAGCGAATTAAAGAGGCTGGACTTGCCTGCATTGGGGCGGCCAGCAATTACTGCAGTAACTCCTTCCTGATACAGCCGCTCCATCTGCCAGGTAGCGGATAATTTTTTAAGACGCTGTAAAACTTCCTGCGCGATATCCTGATATGGAAGTTTGCCTTTTATTTCATCGGTGTCGGCGCTTACCTCATCTTCTGAATAGTCAAGGTAAATTTCCGCGCCGGTAAGTACCTTTACAAGCAATTGTTTTATTTCATTGATTTCTTTTTCCAGAGAGCCCGACAGCCGCGAGACGGCATGGCTGCGGCCAGTTTCTGTTTTTGCGCCGACAAGTTCCATTACAGATTCGCATCTTGTAAGATCGAGTTTACCGTTTAAAAAAGAACGAAAGGTAAATTCGCCGGGGAGCGCATCGCGGAAGCCTGCATCTTTTAACGCTTCCATTACCGCTTTTCCTGCAGAAAAACCGCCATGACAGCAAATATCAAGGCTGTCTTCGCCGGTGTAACTTTTTGGAGAACGGAATACCGATACAAGCACTTCGTCGATTTTTTCCCCTTTATTGACAATCCAGCCGTGAACAACCGTGTTCCCCTCAGCATTTTTTGCCGGCGCAAAGACAGATGATGCCAAATCTATGGAACCTTTTCCACAGCAGCGAATCAAGGTAAGAGCGCTGTTTCCCGCAGTGGTCGCGAAAGCCGCAATGGGATCATCATCGCCGTACATTTTAAAAACCCTCAAAGAAATTTTGCCGCAGGCGGTTAACGGCTATCGCATGAGAGCCCGTGGGAGCAACAGCGGCATTTGTCTGCGCCATCATTCTTCTTATGGTTGATTGCATTGAACTTTTTTTTATCGTTAACAAAATAAAAAAATGATAGGTTTCCGGCGCGGAATGTTTAATCCAGTATGTTTCTTCTTTTTCCGCGTCCTGATATTCGGCGCTGTACGCATTTTTTATAAATGTTTCAAAAAACAACCCGTATTCATCATCAGGATACAGAGAAGCGGTTAAAATCATCCTTTCTTCGATTCTGATTGCCGCGAAATTGGTAAAATCATACGCGGCTGTAAAATTATCTGCCCATTTGTTTAAAGCAATAACATTTTCACCCTGATTAACGGCGACAAAAACATATTTATCGTTAAAGGTTTCAAGTTTTTCTACTTCTTCAATTCCTCCGTCAATGAAAGTTAAAAGCCATTGCGGAATGGATCTTGCAGGGTTTTTTCTTTCTATTATTTCGCCTATTTCTATTGTTTTGCCGGATGCATAAACGGTGAAATCCGGCTCCGGAATAAATATATTCAGCCGTAAACAGGATGATAAAATTAAGCTTAAAAAAATGTAAAATGGCGCAAAAAATATTATCTTCATAATCTGGCTTTTGTTAAAAGTCTAGCTTTCCTCGGTTATATCCGTTGTCCGGGATAAACAATACAACGCAAACTCATCCCACAATGCGGTAAATTTGGACCTTAGCACCACCGGTTGATCTGATGTTTCCTCCTGATGGTCAACTGGTTTTTTATTATCAGGCTGAAACCCCAGCGTAACAAGAAAATCATTTTCAATTTGTGTTTTAAGAACAACAGGGGTATCTGCCAATTTGCTGTCAATGTAATTTCCCAAAACATTAAGCCGGGCTGTCAGCGAACCTTGCTGAATGGAAAAGTTTATACTTGCCGTAAGAAACGAATTTTCATCCACCCATGTACGAATGGTTTCTTCCAATACGGAATCAATTTCTTCTGTAACATCGTCTGGTTTGGGTTCAGTAAGCATGGGATAGTTTTGAGAAACAGTGCTGAATGGAGAAGTTAACGTTAAAGCAAGGTTTGGACCATCCATGAATAGATACATAAAAACAGACTTGCCGAATTGAATGGAAAGCAATCCGCCGTCGTTTTCCGGTTTAAACCGGAACAGCATCTGCCAGTTTTCTTCATAAGCGGCTTGCGCTTTTGGCAGAGTTAAATAATTTAAAAAACCGGTAGCTACCCCGTAAGTTCCGTTAAAAGACCTCCATCTTGGAGAATTATTTTCATGTACTAAAGATCTTTCTTCGGCGGAGTTATTTTTTGAATCGTTCAGATTGCCTTCAAAAATATACCAGTTAACAAGAGACGGGGTGTTTTCGGAAACAAGATGAATATCAATTAATTTTGATGATACAAGCACCGATATTTCTTTCTGATACCCCGACAAATCCTGATAATTATTTATTGGGTATATTACAGCGCGCAGGGAATAAAAGCCGCTTTCTTCCGGAGTTTTCCACAGTAAATATCCGGCATCTTCAGAAAAATTTCCTTCGCTGATTTTTGTTCTGCCGTTGTACCACACAATAAACGGATCCAGCATGGAATCAAATTTTAAATTTGCTTCCAGCATTATTACAGTGCCCCTTGGAATAAGCTGAGTGCTGTCCGCAATGCCGGGCAGATGAATATCAATACCTTCATAGGAGAATTCGGTATTGCCCAAATAAAAGAATGGTTTTTCTATTTTTTGCAGGATATCTTTGCCGCTCATAACATGGGATACAATGGTGTATCTATCCATAGGTAAATTGTCCGGTATTGGAAAGACAGGCAGGTTATCAAGGCTTTTTACCTGAATAACCAAATCATCCCCGTCATTGAATTGAACGGCAGCAGCGCGCTCCGTAACGGTTTCTTTGTTGTTTTCGGTTTCTTCAGATTCGGTTTCTTCATCGGCTTCCGGTAAATTAACTTCGTTATTTTCAATTTCTTCGGCATCGGGGTTAAGTTCGTAAAGTACCCTCCATCCCGCAATAGCTCCGTTAAAATCTCTTAAAAAAACCACAAGACCTGTAACGTCAGGATCGTCCGCGACAGAAACCTCAAAAGAAGGGCGGACACTGTCGATTGACCTTGCAAAGGAACATTCATCCAGCAGGAGATTGTTTATCTGTATATTAATTTTATAGTTACCAATGGAGGGGAAGAGAGAATCGTCGCAGCCGGCAGCGATGACAAGAAAAATGAGTAAAATAGCCGCTTTTATAGCTTTTTGAAATATCATACTCATAATCAATATATCATTATATTGAAAGAAAAACAAGTAAATGTCATTATATTATTATGTTAACAAGTGCCGTAATCCATATAGACCGTTTTTTGCGCAATTTTAAAGCGGTAAAAGACCATGTCGGGCAGACCCGGATTTGTGTGCCGGTAAAAGCCGATGCTTACGGGCATGGCGCTGTTCAAATTGCAAAGGCAAGCCTTCAGGCCGGCGCTTATTGTCTTGGGGTGTCTACGGTCTATGAAGGACAGGAGCTTCGTAAAGCGGGGATAAAATCTCCCATTCTGCTATTTTCCCAATGCCATCCGGATGAAATCCCCATGGTTATAAAGGAAGAACTTACCCCCTTTATTTCTGATGAAGAGTTTGCCGCCGCCCTGAACGAACAAGCCCAAAAAAAGGTGCCTGTCCATATTAAAATTGATACCGGCATGGGGAGGATAGGCTGCCGTACCGAAGATGCCCTTCCTCTTGCCCGCTTTATTTCCTCCTGCGCAGGGCTTGAACTGGCAGGAACCGCAACTCATTTTGCTGCCGCAGATTCCGCACAAGAGCTGGATATCGCCTATACAATGGAACAATTGGCTTGTTTTAAAGCTGCTGTTGAACAAATAAGATCTTCGGGGATAAATCCGGGTATTGTTCACGCTGCCAATTCCGGCGCAATTATTCAGCACCCCGATAGCCGGCTGGACATGGTTCGCCCGGGCATCTTGCTTTACGGGTACAAAACCGTTAATGGGGAATTTCCCGAAGTTGAACCTGTTCTGGAACTGAAAACGACGGTTTCATTGATAAAAAAAATTAAAAAAGGCGAAACTGTTTCTTACGGCAGAACATGGACTGCAAGGGAAGACACATTTATCGCGATTCTGCCGATAGGGTATGCCGATGGTCTGCCGCGTATTGCCGGGAATAAATGGCAGGTAAAAATCGGCACAAATGCCTATCCGCTTGCGGGACGGGTAACGATGGATTTATGCTGTATAGATTTGGGTCCGCAGCCAAAAGTCCGCCGCTGGGAAGAGGCGATTGTTATTGACAATTCGCAGAATAATGCGGCTAAATTGGCATCTGCAGCGGGTACTATCCCCTATGAAATAACCTGCAATATAAGCAAAAGGGTGCCAAGAATATATATCGGGGATGTTGCCAGCAGTGCGTAAAACCAGTATTATGTCGATGGAGGCAATAAATGTATTTTGATGCTGAAGATGATGATTGTGAATGTCAGGAAAAAACCGGTTCTTCCATAGATCCGTTAGCCTTACGGATGCTTAAAACACGTACAATATTGATATCGGGCGAAATAAACAAGGATTTGGCTGAAAAAACCATCCGCCAATTGCTGCTTTTGGAAGAAATGAGCGATGAGCCCATCCGTATTTTTATTGATTCCCCCGGCGGGGACGCTGATGCGGGATATGCTATTTTTGACATGATCCGCTTTATAAAGCCGCAAGTTTGGACAATCGGCATGGGTCTTGTTGCAAGCGCCGCGGCAATTATCCAGCTTGCTTCCCCCAAAGAACAACGCGTGGGGCTGCCCAACAGCCATTACCTCATTCACCAGCCGCTTTCCGGGATTCGCGGGGTTGCCACAGACATTGAAATACATGCCAAAGAACTTGATAAATTACGGGAAAAAATCAACCTGCTTATTGCCCAGGAAACCGGCACTTCTGCCGCTCAGGTAGAAAAAGATACCGATCGCGACTACTGGATGAGCGCCGCGGAAGCGGTCAGTTATGGTTTAATTAATAAAGTTATTACCAAACGCGAAGAAATGTAGGGAAAAACCCCTATACCTCTTTCCTATTGAGTTTGACAAAACCCTCTTGATTTGTCTGATAAAAGATAATACAATGGGAACTAACTTCAAAAATAATAGGAGGAAGTTAAATGAGTTCAAATACACTCGAAAAAAGATCGTGGATGGATGGTTTTATCCGGTTCTTTAACAGATGGATGCCAAATTCAATGGTAATAGCGTATGTCCTTACGGCTGTTGTTGTAGTTTTGGCTCTTGTATTTACAAGTACACCATTTGTTAATTTTAAGCCGAATATACCGCTTGCTCAGCTTAATGCTGGTGTTACAGCTAACAGTGTTATTGAAGCCTGGGGAGCGGGCTTCTGGAGCTTGCTTGAGCTTGCAATGCAGATGTCGTTGATTCTGATAACAGGTTCAGTAATCGCAGCTTCGCCGTTTGTGCGCATGGGGCTGAAAAAGCTTGCCAGTAAACCGAATAATATGGGTCAGGCAATTTTGCTTGTTATGCTTACAATCCCATTGTTCAACTGGTTCCATTTTGGCTTGGGTATCATGCTTGGTATTCATCTTGGCAGACATATAATTATGGCAGCCAGAGAGAAAGGCTACAAAATACATAATCCGCTTTTCGTTGCCATTCTTTACGGATGCGGTATTACAGGTATTGGTATTTCCCAAATTGCGCCTGTATTCGGCAATAGCACCGGTTTAATAAAAAGAGTTATTTTTGCAGCAAAACCTGCAGAATTTTTAGCCAATGTTCCTGATCGGGTTCCATACGCAGAAACTGTATTTTCTCTGCAAAACGTAATTTTATGTATTGTTGCATTGATTGTTTGCTTTGGAGCTATCTATCTTATCAGACCCAAAAAAGAAGAAAACTATGTTGCGCCTTCCAATGATCTTTACGAAGAAATTGAAACCCAGCAGAAACTTTATACCCAGGTAAGACCCAAACCAACTTCAGTTGCCGAAGCGCTCGACAACAGCCCTATCGTCAATTTTATAATTGGCGCATTTGGTATTGTATGGGTAGTAAGATTCTTTGCGGTTGACGGTCAATTGAATTTTAATAACTTTAACATGCTCATGCTTGTTATTGCCCTCTTGCTCAGCGGCACACCGAATGCATTTATCAGAATGGTGCAGATGTCACTTGGCCAAACATGGGGTGTTATTATTCAGTTCCCGTTCTATGCCGGTATTTTTGGTATAATCACCTACACCGGATTAAACAGGGTCTTTGTAGAATTCTTTATGTCATTTGCGACACAGGGTAACTGGCCGCTTCTTACCTACATTTATACATCAATTGTAAATATTGCGGTTCCTAACGGCGCGGCAAAGTTTATGGTCGTAGCTCCTTATGCTTTTGAAGTCGCTGTAGAAAATAATGTTCCTTTAAGCAAAATGATACTTGCGTATACCGCAGGCGATTTCTCCACCAACGGCTTCCTGCCGTTCTGGGCTCTTCCGTACCTTGCTATGTTTAAGCTTGATTTTAAACATATTCTGCCGTACACAGCGATTGGAGGCTCAGCAGTATATATTATTTTCATGTTATTCTTCATATTTATAGTTTAGCGCGCATTAGCAAAAAAGAGGCTGTTCGTATCGGACAGCCTTTTTTTATGTGTACCCCGGAGCACGACACAGAAACCTCAAAAAAGTTGCAATTTTTTTAATTTTTAGTTTGACAAAAAACAGAAAAGTGTTCATAATGTATCTATATTAATTTAGGGGTGTATTATGTTAAAGTACGAAGATTATATTTCAAGCCGTCCCGACAATCCGTCCCGGAATTTCGCCCAATTATTGGACAACTCAATGCGAAAATTTGCCAATAAAGACGCAATACTGTACCGTTCAGGAAAGCAGACGGAGTTTACTCGCTGGAGTTTTTCCAGATACGGCGAAGAATGCCGCAGAATAGCGCGCGGTTTGCTTGCTGCAGGTCTTGTTCAGGGGGACAGGGTAGTGCTTTGGGCTGAAAACCGGCCTGAGTGGATGGCTGTCTGGATGGGAACGGTAATTGCCGGTATTTCCATTGTGCCTGTCGATTTTCTTGTTACTGAGCAGGAATGTCTCAATATTATTAAATTAACCCGTGCCAAAGCTTTCTTCCATTCCGGCAGAAAAAATGCTTTTGCGGCAAGTTTGCCGTCTAACGGCGTTTCTTTGCCGGTTACTGTTTGTATAAGCCCGGAGGGCGAAGACGCTCCTTCCAGCCAGGAAACCGAATATCATCATTTTGGCAAAAATGCCGGTAATCAGGCGCTGCCCCCGATTGACAGTATATCCGCGGATCATCCATGTTCCATAGTGTTTACATCCGGTACAACCGGGTTTGCCAAGGGTGTAACTCTTTCCCATAAAAATATTATCGCCAATGCCAGCGGAGCAATTCGTATTCTGGATCCGGATGATAATGATGTATTTATTGATGTTCTTCCTTTGCACCATACATATCCTACAACATGTTGTTTTATTGCGCCTTTATCAATCGGCATTAAAGTTGTAATTGCGGAAAAAGTTGTCGGCAAGGTTGTAATTGATGATATCAGAGACGGAGGGGTTACGTTCCTTATTGCGGTTCCGCTCCTTTACGATAAGGTTATGGCTGCAATAGATGCCAAGTATCAAAAACTTTCTCCCTTTATCCGCGGTCCGCTTAATATTCTGCGTTCCATTGCGCTTAAACAGGCAAAAAAAGGTAACCCGGAATTCGGACGGAAGGTGTTCAAATTTATCCGTAAAAAAGCAAGTCTTCATACATTAAAAATTATGGTAGCCGGCGGCGGCGCGTTGAGTCCAAAGACATCGGATTTTTTTGACTCTCTTGGTTTTAATATTGTCCATGGTTACGGTATGAGCGAGAATGCTCCTCTTATTACCGTTAACACTCCGCGGCATAAACGCAACGAATCTGTAGGGCTTCCCATTAGTTATACAGAAGTAAAAATTATTGATCCGGGTCCGGACGGCATTGGTGAAATTACATGCAAATCGCCTTCTGTAATGCTTGGGTATTTTGAAAATGAACAAGCTACAAAAGAAGTAATAACAGAAGACGGCTGGCTGTTAACGGGCGATTTGGGTTTCCGCGATGAACTTGGTTTTATCCATATCAGGGGACGCAAGAAAAATCTTATAGTCGGTTCCGGCGGCAAAAATGTTTATCCCGAAGAAGTGGAAGCGCACTTTGCGGGTTCACGGGCAATTGCGGAAGCGCTTATTGTAGGAAGAAAAGGTCCCGGCGGAGAAATTATTTATGCCGTAATGGTTCCCAATTACGAATTCATTAAAGCCGATTATCCCGGCAAGGAAAATGACAAAGCGTTTGTTCATGAGCTGATAAAAAAGGAAATGGAAGAGGCGAACCGTTCTCTGCCTGTCTATAAAAAAATCAGCGATTTTTGTATCCGCGAGGAGCCGTTTGAAAAGAATGCCCAGCAAAAGATTAAACGTTTCCTTTACAAGAGTTACGAAAATTAGGTGACTACGAGCAAATAACGTTTTTTTCCGGCGCGCAGGATTAGCTCGCCCTCTGCGTTTAGTCTGTCTTCCCCGATAAGCACAGAGGTATCACTGACGGCGGAAAGCTCTCCGTCTTTGCCGGAAACAAATGCTCCGCCCTGCTGTACAAGGCGGCGGCTTTCGCTCTTGCTGGATTGAAGCCCCGTATCGGCAAAAAGATCTACTATATTATAACCTTCTTTAAACCGCAAACGCGCTATCTCTGTTTTTGGCATTGCCTGTTTATTGGCCCCTGCAGCGTTGCTGCCGCCAAAAGCGGCTTTTGCGCCGGCAAGCGCTTTATCGGCTTCTTCTTTGCCGTGAATGAGCGCTGTTACTTCCCATGCCAGCCGTTCTTTTGCCTCATTGGGATTTTTTCCTGTTTCGCATAATTTACGGCATTCATCAGCTTGTAAAAAAGTAAACATGAGCAAAAAGCGGAGTATATCCTGATCCTGCACATTGCGCCAATACTGGAAAAATTCGTAAGGGGTAGTAATTGCCGGATCAAGGAAGAGCGCGCCTTTTTCGGTCTTGCCCATTTTTTTACCGTCTGCGGTTGTAACGAGCGGGAAGGTTAATCCAAACGCTTCTACGCCTTCGATGCGGCGGATCAGTTCTACGCCGGCGACAATGTTTCCCCATTGATCATCGCCGCCGATTTGCAAGCGGCATCCATGCCGCCGGTACAGTTCCAGAAAATCATAGCTCTGTAAAAGCTGATAATTAAATTCGATAAAAGACAAACCTGTTTCCATGCGCATTTTGTAGGCTTCAAAACTTAACATTCTATTTACGGAAAAATGTCTGCCGATTTCACGCAAAAAGTCGATATAATTCAGCCCCGCAAGCCAATCCTTGTTATTCACAGAAAAAGCGGTCTTGCCGTCAAAGCCGACAAAACGATCAAGCTGCCCTTTAATCGATTCGGAATTTTTATCCAGCTGTTCATAATCGAGCATCTTGCGCATATCGCTTTTCCCGGAAGGATCCCCAATTCTGGCAGTTCCGCCGCCTATCAGGGCAATTGCTGTATGCCCGGCATCCCGAAGATGACGGTAGGCAAAAAACGGAACCATGTGTCCGATATGCAGGCTTGTCCCCGTAGGATCGCAGCCTACATAAAAAGCGACCGGCTGTTCATCCATCAATTTTGACAGACCTTCGGCGCTGGTGCACTGCTGAAAAAAGCCTCTTGTTTTTAAAAGTTCTAATGCTGGGTTCATGTGGGTATTTTATAGGATTTGTAGTGTTAGAATCAATCGCTCCGTACAGGCGCAGCCGGGCTGCATTCTTGCTCTCCGTGAACCTGCGGCTCTGGCAGCATGTGCGGGAAACATTTGCCGGAATCTGCTACGGAGCCTTCTGCGAAGTCTCCTCCGCAGAGAGCTGCAAAAATTGTTTCCCGCACCTGCTGCCAGAGCCGCAGGTTCACAAAAACAATAGGTAGCCAGCCCGGCTGCGCCTGTACGAAGTGGGTTGGAATTTAACACTTTGAAATCCGATAAGAATGGTAGCAGCTGCCAAATCTGCCTTTTTCTTTACCACGAACTACACTAACCAACACGAACGGAAGAATTTAGGGTGCTACCGTTTACCTGAGGTATGCGATATAATACTGTATAGACATGATGTATTGAGAAAAAAGTAGAAAAGTTGCCTTTTTTCTTGTTTTTTTTCTTTGTTTATGCTACATTTTACCTATGACCATAACACAAACTATAGAAATACCGGCAGATCGCCGTTTTATGTTTCCGCCGGAAATACCGGTAGGCAGTAAAGCAAATATTATTATCCAGTTCCCTGTTAAGGGGGCGGCGGCTTCCTCTGAAGCTGTTCCTAAAAAACGTATGACAGCGGAAGAAGAAAAGAAATGGATCGATGACAATATTGAATGGCTTACAAAAGAGTCCATGGAAGATCTTGCAATCCAAAATATGTACATGGAAGATAAATAACCAAAGGGTGTTTAGGTAAATGAAGCGCGGCAATTTGTATCGGGTTTATAAAGGAAATAAAAATGATCAAAAGGATTATCGTCTTTATTTGGTAGTTTCCCGACAAGATGTTATTGACAATCAATTCCCCACTGTAATATGCGCTCCAGTGCGTACTAAATACGGCGGTCTTTCTTCCCAAGTTGAAGT
>WQXG01000009.1 GCA_009784975.1 Treponema sp. | reverse complement strand
CATGGATTTCAAAAAAAAGTGCACGTATTTTCTTACCGACCTTCATTCATCGCAGAAATCAAGAGGTGTGGATTATCTTAATATCGTCCGTACCTATCAGATTACATTTACATCATTTCCCGTTTTTGGCAGTCATCCGGATTTTGTAAGCTGGTTTATGCTGCGCGACAAAGAAGGAAGGGTGTTTACAGATCAGATAAACCAGATTATCATTGAGTTAAGTAAACTGAACGAAATCATTAAAAAGCCAGTTGAGCAGCTGAGCTCGTTTGAAAAATGGCTGTTATTTTTAAGATTCGCTTCAGATTCTTTACAAAGAGAGAAAATTAATGATATCATAAAGGAAAGAGAGGAGATAGGTATGGCATCGGCAATTTTACAGGAAATAAGCAGGGACGAAAACGAACGGGCGCTTTTTCACAGCCGCAAGAAATACGAAATGGACATGTTCCATAACAAGAGCGTATTTGAAAAAGTAAAAAATATGCTTGCCGAGAGTGAAGCAAAACTTGCCGACAATGAAGCAAAACTTGCCGACAATGAAGCTAAACTTGCTGACCAAGATGCAAAACTGGTTGACAGTGAAGCTAAACTTGCTGACAAAGAAGCAGTTATCGCTGACATGGGCGCGGAAATCGCCGACAAGGATGCGGAAATCGCAGATCAGAAAGCGATCATCGAACGTTTGCAAGCGGAGCTTGAAAAACGCTAATCAATCATGCGCTCAGCAAGTCGTTTACCATTGATTTTAGAAATGTATGCCTTGTAATAAACTTGACCGGCCGACAGGACCCCAAGTAAATATTTTTAGGCATACATTTCTGGACAGCAGTTGTTACTCCTGCTTTATCCATGCTAAAATACCCCATGAGCAAATACATTCTCTCCCTGGATCAGGGAACAACAAGTTCAAGGGCAATACTTTTTAACAAAGAGCAGGAAATAATCGGCGTAGAGCAAAAAGAGTTTACGCAATTTTATCCGCACGAAGGCTGGGTGGAGCATGACCCTATGGAAATCTTTGCGACGCAGTATGCCGTAATGAGCGAGCTTCTTGCAAAAACCAATGTTACAGCGCGGGAAATAGCGGCAATAGGCATCACAAATCAGCGTGAGACAACGATATTGTGGGATAAAAATACAGGGGAGCCGGTTTATAACGCAATAGTGTGGCAGTGCAGGAGAACTTCTGCCATTGTGGATAAACTTAAAAAAGACGGGCTTGGAGAATATATAACAAAGACGACAGGGCTCGTACCCGACGCTTATTTTTCCGGGACAAAGATTAAATGGATACTGGATAAAATCGAAGGAGCGCGGGAAAGGGCGCAAAGGGGCGAGATATTATTCGGCACTGTTGATACCTGGCTAATCTGGAAACTTTCAGGCAAAAAAACGCATGTAACAGATTATACAAACGCCAGCAGAACCATGATATTTGATATACATAAACTTGATTGGGACGATAAACTTCTTGAAGCTTTGGGAATCCCGCGCGCCATGCTGCCGGAAGTAAAACCATCGGGAAGTATTTTTGCTTCCTGTGAAATAAACGGCGTTAAAATCCCCATTGCGGGAAATGCGGGCGATCAGCAGGCGGCGCTTTTTGGACAATGTTGTTTTGAAAAAGGCGACGCAAAGTGCACTTACGGCACAGGTTGTTTTCTGCTATTGAATACAGGCACAGATGCCTTGGTCAGTAAAAACGGACTTTTAACAACAATAGCGGCAGGTTTTTCCGAAAAGGTACAGTATGCGCTGGAAGGTTCGGTTTTCACGGGGGGAGCAGTCATACAATGGCTGCGTGACGAGATGCGCCTTATCACCGACAGTATGGACAGTGAATATAACGCAGGTAAAGTCTCGGATACGGGTGGTGTTTATCTTGTTCCGGCATTTACAGGGCTTGGCGCGCCGTATTGGGATATGTATGCCCGCGGCTGCATAGTGGGAATAACAAGAGGAACAAAACGCGCTCATATCATAAGGGCAGCCGAGGAATCAATCGCGTATCAGGTAATGGATCTTTTAAACGCGATGGAAATTGACCTTGGAATTAAAATGAAGGAATTAAAAGTTGATGGGGGAGCGAGCAGGGATAAATTTCTTATGCAGTTTCAGGCTGATGTTTGCAATTCTTTTATTGTGCGTCCGGTTGTAAGGGAGACCACAGCGCTTGGGGCGGCTTGTCTTGCCGGAATTACCGTTGGTTTTTGGAAAGACCAAAACGAGGTAAAGGAATGCTGGCAAAAAGATACAATATTCAGCCCTGTAATGGACAGTGAAAAAAGGGAAAAACTCATTAAAAGCTGGCATAAAGCCGTTGACAGGAGCCGCTCCTGGGCAGAATCCCCCTCTTGATTCTTTTATCTTTATATGATAAAAAACAGATAAATTATGAAATACTTCAATCCGGCGAATCTTGCTGTAATTACATGCCCTGGCGGAGATGTTTTCGCTGATGAAGTAATCGAACATTTGCGTCATAAATACCGTCATAGCCGTAAAAATACAGAAGAAGAACTGTCCAAACGATACAATATCAGCATAGAGCAGGCATCTTTACATATCGACCTTATGAACAGGGTTGTAATACGGGGGGCGGATTCTCAGAGCGGGAATGACAGGCATATCAACAGGTCTTTTAAGGTACCTGTAAAATTTACATTGTTTCCAAACGGGGAAATAAAATCAGAGATAGAAGAATCAATTCGCGGTAAAGATGTTTATATTTTTCAGGATGTAGAAAACCGCCAGCCTGTCAAATTTTTCGGCGGGCAGATAGTTAATAATCTTTCCATAAACGATCATCTAATGACAATTATGGTCACAGTCGATGCCGCCCGGCAGGCTGGAGCGGAGCGGATTACCCTTGTAATCCCCAGCTACCCGTATTCCCGCCAGCATAAGGCAAAGGGGAGGGAAGGGCTTACAGCAAGCAGAATCGGGAAAATCTTTGAAAGTTTAGGGGTTAACCATATTATTACTCTGGATATCCATTCCAGAGACATTACCAATGCTTTTCATAAAATGCGCCTGGAAAACCTTCACGCCAGTTATCAAATAATACAAACCCTAACGCAGATGGACGGGATTCTAAACGATGACTTTGTCGTGGTTTCTCCTGATACCGGAGCTGTAGATCGTAATAAATTCTATGCTTCTGCCCTTAAAAAACCCCTTGCGCTTTTATACAAGGAAAGAGATTATTCCAAGCTTGCCAAAGACGCGTCTCAGTCAAATATTTCGCAGATAAGGCTGTTGGGTAATGTAAAAGACAAAACCGTCTTTATGGCAGACGACCTTCTTGGGACCGGCGGCACCTTGATAAAGGGGATGAAGCTGTTAAAAGAAAACGGCGCGCGTAAAATTATCTGCGCTATCAGTCTGCCTCTTTTCTCCGGAGACGCGATTTCTCATTTTGACGAAGCCTACAAAGAAGGGCTTTTCTACCGGATAATCGGAACCAATGCGGTCTACCATGAAGAAGTAATTAAACGCGAATGGTACGTTAATGTAAATATTACGCGGCTATTTGCTCATGTAATATTGCGTCTTCATCAGAATCAATCGGTTTCAAGCTTGCTTGATAATTCCGTTATTATTAATCGTCTTCTTGTAAAAACAATAACCCCCGAACCCCAAAACGAGCTGCCATTCCTGGAATCAGTCACCTGACATTTTTACAAAATCCGTAAAGACGCGAATTTGCCAAGACTCTCCGCAGGATTTGCCAAGACTCTCGCAGAGGCGCAGGATTTGCCAAGACTCTCGCAGAGGCGCAGAGGACGCAGAGTTCTAGTACGAAATCTTAACCTTTATCCCTAGAAAAATATGACAGCTATCATAAATTACTAAGGATCAAGGGTAAGAATTCAAATAACAACCCCGCGTCCTCTGCGCCTCTGCGCCTCCGCGAGAAATAAACCAGTTATTCCCGCGCCTCCGCGAGAAATAAACCCAGTTACTCCTGCGTCTCTGCGAGAAATCTTTTCAAAGGTCTTTTACTTTTTTTTGGCTTTTGTCTGTTTTTCTTTTCTTCTTTTAATTGCGGTTTTTGTTTTTGGGCTTGTTTTTGAAGCTGTTTTCTTTACCGCAGGTTTTTTTGCAGCCGCTTTTTTTGCGGTTGTCGCTTTTTTTCTTTGCCTTGCGTATTTGCGATTTAAATTCGCCTGATACTCACAGCATACTGTACAAAGAGTGTACCCTTTTTTCACCTTACCGCCGCAGCGAGGGCACTTGCCTTGCGCTATGCGTTCATTGTACCGTTCCTGCCTCTGTTTGTTGATCTCTTCTCTGTGCGCTTCACGATACTTTCGCTGTCTTTCTCTGTTTGCCAAGCGTGTTTTTGCATCACTCATTCACTCTCTCTCCTTTGATTAATTATGATAATATTATTAATATCCACTATAGCACATTATTATCTTTTTGTATATAGTTAATTAAAATATTTTTTTATAAGGTAACTCATGTCATTTTTATATATCTGTGATGCGAGAGTAAAGCTGTTTTGTTTATTATTGTTGACGCTTTTGGTGTTTTTGACAAATGAGCTTGTATCGGCAATATGTTTGCTTTTCTTTTTTATTATTGTCAGATTTTTTGTTAAAATTCCCGGCAGCCGGGCTTTTGGTTTTCCAAAAAGACTCTCATTGTTAGCGGTATTTATTATTTTGGTTCAAACGCTGTTTTTTCCCGGCGATTCTCACATAGTAAGTCCCCTGTTTCCCGGCTGGGTTCCGTTATTGGGCGGCTTGGGTTCCCTAAAATGGGAGGGCTTCATACTGGGTATTGTTATTGTCTGCCGACTGTCCGCCCTTTTGCTGCTTTTACCGCTTTTTACAGAAACTACACCCTATAACAGGATTGCGGCAGGTCTTTGTATGCTGGGTTTTAATTATAAAAGCGCGTTTATCATAACTACAGCATTTAATTTTATACCTTTTATAAAAGATGAAGCTTTTCGCATTATGGATGCCCAAAAATTAAGAAATTTTAATTATTTTGACAAAAAGGCATCTTTTTTTTCCGGAATAAAGGCATATTGCAGTCTTTTGGTTCCATTGATGTTAGGTGTTATGAGAAAAGCGCAAGTTTCTTCCATTGCCATGGACAGCAGGGCTTTTGGCATTTATAAAACAAGAACATGGATTGATAAACCGCAGATTAAATATTATGATTTTTTACTGATGGCTGCGTGTTTTGTTTTCTTTGTCTGTATATTGTTTTTAAATTATTATTTGGCTTATAGAAATTAAAGATGATCAAAGAACAACTGGTAATGAATAATGTCTCTTTTAAATATCCGCAAGGTCAGCACTTCGCTTTGCAGAATATAAATTTATCCGTTATGGAAGGCGAGTTTCTTGCGGTGATGGGGGAAAATGGAGCCGGAAAAACAACGCTTTGCAAATTAATAAACGGAATTATTCCGCATATTTCTAAAGGTATGCTAAGCGGTACTGTTACGGCTGCCGGCTGCCTTACAACGGATTTTTCTGTATCTCAGCTTGCTTTAAAAGTTGGAATGGTTCTGGATGATCCGGATGCGCAGCTTTTAACTTCGACAGTGCGTAATGAAGCCGCGTTTGGCCCTGAAAACCTGTGTTTTCCCGAGCAGGAAATTGAAAGGCTTGTAAAAGACGCGCTTGTCAGTGTCGGACTTTGCGGTTTTGAGGACAGGGCTCCTGTTACACTTTCCGGCGGCGAAAAACAGAGGTTATCAATTGCGGCATCTCTTGCAATGAAGGGAAAAATTCTGGTTCTGGACGAACCTTTGTGCCGCCTTGATCCGCAGGGAGTGCAGGAAGTAATGTCCGTATTAAAAGAGATAAAAGAAAAATATAAACTTACGATAATCATGACAGAGCATAATTCAAAAATGATATATAAATACGCAGACAGGGTTTGTATTTTAAACAAAGGATGTATCGTTTCTCTTGATACGCCAGAAAAAATATTTGCAAATCCTGAATTGCTGGAAGAAAACGGCATATCATCTGTAAAAGAGAATGAAAAAATATTTGTTGAAACAAAACCGCCATTAAACCCTGTAATTGATATTAAAGGTTTTTCTTATTTTTATAATGATGGCATAAGCATAGAAGATATTAATCTTTCATTTGCGGAAAATGATTTTGCCGCGATTACCGGGAGTAACGGCTGCGGAAAAACTACGCTGTTAAAAAACATAACAGGTCTTTTGCGTCCTTGCGGCGGAGATATCCTTATCCGCGGCAAAAGTGTAAAAAAAATGCCGGTAAGCGATATTTCCAAAGAGGCAGGTTATGTTATGCAAAACCCGGATTCCCAGCTTTTTACAGATTCTGTTTACAATGAGGTTGCTTTTTCATTAAAAAATAAATATTCAAAGACAGAGATAAAACAGAGGGTAGAAGAAGCGCTTTTTTTAACCGGATTAAAAGACCCGGATGCCTACCCTCATGCCTTAAGCAAAGCGGACAGGACAAAAACAGTTATTGCCTGTGTTCTTGCAATGGGCCCCAAAATAATGATTTTTGACGAAATTGACGCGGGTTATGATTATAAAAATAATTTGCAAATAATTGATATTTTTAATAAACTTTATTCAAAGGGCATTACGGTAATATTTGTTACGCATAATATGTTTCTGGCAAATGCCGCGCACAGATTGATTAAAATGGACAGAAAAGGGATTATATTCGACGGGAGGCAAAATTGAAAATACATCCTGCTATTATCGCTGTATGGGCTGCGGTTATTGCCGCAGGTCATCTGCTTCCGACTTTTCCTATTTTGGGAACAGGCGGCACTTTTTCAATATCATCAATTCTTAATCCTTTGTCCGGAATATTTTTTGGTCCTCTTGCCGGCGCGTTATGCTCCGCGGCAGGCGGTTTTATAGGAAGCCTTATTGCGCCTTACACAGCCTGGATGGGACTTGGAACATTTATCGTGGGAACAACAACGTCTTTTACAGCAGGATGTATAGCATGGGGGAAATGGCCGCCTGTCGCCGTAAATTCCAAAGGCAGTTTTATTTTTAACGGAGGCATAATCGTCTATATAATTGGAACGATTCTCTGGTTTACACAGGAAATAGGAAGAAGTGTTTTTTATTTTCCGCTCATTTTTTACGGGCTTGGATTTATCGCATTGATTACAGCTCTTGTGTTTACGGCAAAATCAAAGCAGGTCTGGAAAAAACCTGTAAAAACAGGAATAGCAATCTGGCTTTGCGCATTTGGAGGTCTTACAGGAGGAGCTTCCGTTGGAAACTTTTTCTCTTTGGTGCTTTTTAAGCAGCCAAAAGAATTTTGGACAGCTCTTACAGTCTATGCGCCCATTGAAAGGGCAATATTTGCGTTAGCCGCAATGCTTGTGGGAGTGCCTCTTTTTATGGGATTAAACAAAATTGGTATTTTAACAGGTCCTGCTAATGATGAAGATTGATTTTCATGTTCATGTAACTCCTCCTGATATAACCGCCAATTGGGAAAAATACGCGAAAAAAGAGCCGCATTTTTCTTTACTGTCAAAAAGTAAAGTAAATAAATTTGCAGATGTACAGGATGTTATAGCCATGATGGAGCAAAATAACATTGATAAATCTGTAATTTTTGGATTTGCTTTCCGGGATATGGGACTTTGCCGTTATGTTAATGATTATGTAATAGACAATGTAAAAAAATATCCGCAAAAACTTGAGGGGTTTGCGGTTGTGCCCAAAGGCGGTAAAAAATCAGAGATAGAACGCTGTCACGATGCAGGGCTTAAGGGAGTGGGAGAGCTGTTTGATATTTCGGACAAGACGGCAAATTTTTGCAGAGAACGTGGTATTCCGCTTTTGCTTCACGCAAGTGAACCTGTAGGACGTTATTATCCCGGAAAAACAGATGTAACCTTAAAGCAGCTTGAAACATTTATTAATAAAAATGGAGATCTTAAAATAATTCTGGCGCACTGGGGAGGGGGTATAATGTTTTATGAAACAATAAAGGAAATCAAAGATAATTTTCAAAATGTTTATTATGATACCTCCGCATCTCCGTTTATCTATGACAATCGGATATACCGTATTGTAAAGGCGTTAAATCTTTGCAAAAAGGTAATTTTTGGAAGTGATTTTCCGATATTGCAGCCATCAAGGTATTTTTCTTCTTTGGAGAAATGCGGTTTTTCTGATGAAGAAAAAGACCTTATACTGGGGGGAAATGCTCTTGAACTTTTGGGCACTGTTAAATGATAAAAATTGTGGTATAATTAATATATGATAAAAGCTGTTTTTATTGCCGTATTATTAAGTTTATCTCTTTTTCCTGCCGCGGGCGAAGTGTTTGAATACAAGCATTATTCCGGTTCGCGTTACAGGATCCTGTCTGTTGTAGATCAGGCTGTTTTTGTAAACAACAGATTAAGCCATCGCGCAGAGATTCTTAACAGGATAGCCGTAGAAGTTACCGGCGTGGTTGACGGAAAAGGGCAGCACAAGGCGGTGTTTCAAACATCAGAACGTTTAATTTACGATTCCATTCACGGGATTCAAAACGCGGAAACTGCGTTTCACTGGTCAAGAGAATATGAATCTGTTTTTGAAAGGGACAGATTCGGACGTCTTACGATAGATCCTAAATACTATATGCCGGTTGTGCGCAATGTACCGGTTTTTCCTGATAAAGCGATAACTGTAGGGGAGAGCTGGAGGGCAGAAGGCCACGAGGTGCATGATTTCCGTGATGCTTTCGGAATACAGGAACCGTATCGTATCCCGTTTATTGCCAACTATGAATATATCGGAATGCGTGAATGGAAAGAGCAGAGTTATCCGGCGTTTACCGTGCAGTACAGGATAACATCCCGTCCGCCTGTTGCAAGGGGGCGTATTTACCCTGTACGCATATCGGGTGAATTTGATCAGATGGTTTTTTGGGATCATGCTTTAGGGCAGGCAATTGCCTATAAAGAGAATTTTAAAATTACATTTGAAATGTCAGACAGAAGAACCATTGAATTCAGGGGAACCGCGCAGGCAGAATTTGTTGAATCAGAAAATATGAACAGGGAACAGCTTGTTACGGAAATTATCGAAGAAATAAACCGGCTTGAAATTCCTGATGTTAATGTAAGGGTTGTAGAAGAAGGAATTTCCTTAAGCCTTGAAGATATAAGGTTCTATCCGGATTCTGACAGAATGCTTCCCGGCGAACAGGAAAAACTTGACAGGATAGCGGGGATTCTTATGCGTTACCCGAACAGGGATATAATGGTAAGCGGCCATGCTGCTCTTGCAGGTTCAAGAGATTATCTTATGACGCTTTCTGAAAGAAGAGCTACAACCGTTGCCAATTATCTTTTATCACAAAATGTCCGCAGTCTGGATCGCATTGTTATCCGGGGATACGGCGCGGAAAGACCTATAGCAGACAACAATACAGAAGAAGGAATGAGAAGAAATCGAAGGGTGGAAATAACCCTATTGGAGAACTAAAACCTAAAACGTGGATAAATTTCTCTTTAATTTAAATAACATACTTGGGCGGATTATACCTGTTACAACTCCTCTTGCGGTTGCGCTTGGTTTTTTATTTCCGGATGTTTTCAGGAACTTTCGTCCCTTTGTTCCCTGGCTGTTCGGCATGATGACTTTTTCCGGAGCGTTAAAGTTAAAAGCGACAGAATTGGGAGATGCGGTAAAAAACCCGCTTCCTATATTTTTATTCTTTTTTACAAGTCATGTAATAATGCCGCTTTTTGCATTGTTCTCGTCTTCCATAATTCTGGATAAACCGGATGTAATTACCGGTTTTGTGCTTTTGTTTGCAGGTCCTACAGCAGTTTCCGGTTTTATCTGGGTTGCTATTTTTAAAGGAGATAAAGCGCTTGGGCTAACATTAATTCTGCTGGATACACTGCTGGCACCATTAATTGTTCCCGCGACTATTTATTTTTTAATGGGCGCAAATATACAAATGCAGGGAGGCGGAATAGCGCTCTCGCTTCTTTTTATGATTGTAATTCCTACAATAATCGGTGTTTTTATAAACGAAACAAGCAAAGGAAAGATACCGAAGGTTATCTGCCCTGTTTTGGATCCTCTGTCAAAGATTTGCCTGATGTTTGTTATAGCTGCCAATTCAACCGCTGTAGCTCATAACCTGCGTTTTAGAGACCCGGTTATATGGATAGTAGCCGCTTTGTGCATTGTTTTAACAGTTATAGGTTTTTTATTGGCGAAATTAAACGGAGTTATCGGCAAATGCGGCGATGAAAAAAGTACGGCTCTTATTATATCAGGAGGTCTTCGCAACAACAGCGCGGTAATGACTATTGCGGTTACATTTTTTCCGGAGCTGACAGTGCTTCCTACACTGCTTAGTATTATTTTTCAGCAGACAATTGCCGCAATTATGGGAAAATTACTGATCAGGAAAACTGTATCTAAGGACTGATTCGTCCATAATAAATACAACCTTACCCTGAGATAAAAGACGCCTGTTATCTTCACTGGAAATTATTAAAAGCGCATCGCCGCGGTCAATTATAAAGTCTGTAGGTTTAATTCCAAAAACTCCCTGCGCGAAAATTCTAAGAGGTCTTTCTCCCGTTATTTGCTGTAATTCCGGTGAAAGCCCGGAAGGGCTGCTGTGAAAAATATTTACAGGTGAAAAATAATTCGCCATTACGGCATTTCGCGTTTCCAGCATAGATTTTTCATAGATAATGTTCATATCACTGTCCCAGATTTTTGGAAAAAGGCAGGGAACAGGAAGTGTTGTGCTTCTCATGCCGTGAATCGGAAGTTTTTCATTTGCGATAATTATTATTCCTGTGTAACGCGCTGTCGAAACAGGGTTTAATGTTCTTATTACAGGTGTTGGGCGGCTGTGGCGCAAAAGAGCTGAACTAATATTTGCAAGGGAAATTGTATGGGATGCTGAAATTTTACGCAAATCCGAAGAAAGAGCAGGCGCTATGGAATTCGCTCCCTGCGCGATATTTTCCGCATCATCGGTGCTAAGTTCTCCCCTGTTTACAAGATCGCCTATTGTGGAAGATGAGTCCACCTGCAATTCAAAAAGATGTTTGTTAATCAATTTGATATATGCGTCTCTTAAAAGCGATTCTGCCTGTGTCCTGCCTGAGGGCAGCCTTAAACCCGCAGAAGCCAAATCCAGAGATACTTCCGCGTTAAAACGCAGTTTGTCCCACTCTATACTGCCTTTTATATCCTGCGCGAAAACGCCTGCAGAAACCAGAAAAATCAATAAAAAAACTGTTGTTCTATACATAACTACCCTTATTGTATTATCGGCACTTTAAGGGTTCTTCCTTCGTGAAGAATTTGGTCAATCCTCATGCCGTTTGCCTGCGCAAGAGCCTGGGGGTCTGTTCCGTACATTCTGCTTATAGACCAGAAAGTTTCGCCTTTTAAAACAACATGGGTGCCGTTAAATGTTTGCCCGCCGCTGCCCGCCGGGATGCCCGCCGGGGCTTGCGGGGAAATATTTTCCGTTTGCGAAGGTATAATAATTGTTTCCCCTATCCTAAGATAGCGGTTACTTATCCCCGGATTATACTGTTCAATTAAAAGGAGAGAAGTTCCGTAATGCCTGGACATTGACCACAAAGTATCGCCGTGGCGCACTGTATGGTAATAATAACGGATTAGTTTTAAATCATCCCGCCCAAGTACCGCTTTTACCTGTTCAATATGAGACGCAGGGATTTTTAACCTAAAATCTCTGTCTTCGGGGGTTATTCCGTTAAGAAGCTCGGCATTAAGGCGGCGCATTAAATCCCTGCTGATACCTGCTTCATCCGCGAGAATATCAATGGAGACCTGCTTTTGTAAAGGGATGGCTTCCCATTCAAATTTGTCAAACCAGACATTAATACCGAATCTTCTGGGCTGGGAAAGAACAAAAGCTGCCGCTATCAATTTAGGCACATAATGAACAGTTTCTTCGCGTAATTCATTTCTTTCGCTTAACACCCAATAGTCGCGGATACCCGTTCTTTGGATTGTACGGCTCACTGCCCCAAGCCCCGCATTGTAAGCGGCAAGAGCGAGTTCCCAATTACCCAATGTCCTGTAATTGTCATCCAGTTTCTGCAAAGCGCCCCTGGTAGATTTAATAAAATCACGCCGTTCATCGATATTGTCCGTTACCCTGATATTAAACGGAGAAATACTATTCAGCATAAACTGCCAAAGCCCCACCGCTCCCGACCTGCTCCTTGCCGTAATCTCAAAAGAAGATTCAATTACAGGCAAATAGGCAAGTTCCATAGGCAAATTCCGTTTTTCAATTTCCTCCCTGATAAAAGGCATATAAATATTAGCCCTCTCCATTACAGAGTTCAAAAACGCAATCCCGCTCCTATTCGTATACTGAGCTATATACCTCTGCGTAAGCGGCTGCTCCAGCAAAGCAGGAGTCAACAATCGATAAACCCGCCCGCCCCCGAGCGAGTTTGACGATTCCGAGCCGAGCCCGAAGGGCAATGGCTCATCCGAGCCGAGCCCAACGGGCAACGGCTCATTAACCCGCAAAGGCCTATCCAACGCTAAAAGCCCCCCTCCACACGAGAGGAGAAATATTATAGTGATCAATGCTGCATTTATTGCCTCTTTGCACAGGCGGCGGGGCGTGATGCGGGCAAGAAAAACATCTTCTGGAATTCTTCGCTGGAGAGACTTCGCAGAAGGCTCGTAAGCGGATTCCTCCAGGGTTTTTCTTGCACGCAGCACGCCCCGCCGCCTGTGCAGAGAGCCAACAAAATCAACACAGAGGTTAAAATTTTTCACCGTAGTATATTCCTGCCCATTCCCATCTGCCGTGAATCTCCGGGTCCTGAGGGAAATATATCTTTTTAAAATACAGATACCAGGTTTGCATGGAAAATGATGACCAGCCGGTTGTTTTTAAAAACGCTTCTGTTGCAGTAGAAGACGCGTCAAGCGCCGCGTCATAGCGGATACGGGTGGTCATAAAATAGGACAGGTTGGAAATAGCCATCCTTGTAGTATCGGTTTCTGACTGTTCCCACGAGCGGTTAACAAAATTTACTTTAGACTGATAGCGCATTAACTGATACGGATCATGATTATCAAGCGCCGCTTTTATGGCTCTTGTAAGCGCGTTTAAGCTTTCAAATGTCCAGTCTTTGGGAGAACGGCTAAAATCAACCTGATGCCTGGCATACTGATCGGCGTTTGGGAAGCCGGGAATTACTGTCCCTGAATACGGCAAATAATTGGTATATGCCTGGATCGCGCCGTTCCAGTCCCCGACACGTTCACAAGCCTGGCCCAATAAAAAATAAGTAGTGCCCAAATCGATTTTATCCGGAAATCTTGAGATTAGCTCCTTGTAATACCAGACCTGACGCGCAGGGTTATCGTTCAGATTGATAAGATGGCGCAGGCATACAAGATGGATAGATTCATCATTTATGATAAGGTCGGGGTAATTATTAACAATTAGGTCAAAATACAAGGCCGCAATCGGCGCGGAATCCTGCTGAATAAAGGCATAGGCAATCATCAGGTAATAGTAGCCGTTATAGGGGTCTGTGGGGTTGTTGAGTGTCCGGGAGCTTAAAAAATGGATAAGTCTGTCAAAATCTTTTAGCCTGGCAAAACTTACGGCAATTTCCCTTGTTACGGCAAATTCTCCTTCGCTGCCGGGTTCTTCGTTTTTAAGCTGATTGAATAATTCCTTTAGATTTTCCCTGTTTTCCCCTGAACCTGTGATATAGTACGGGTCAATTCCCATGGCGGCATTAGATTCTTGCATAAACCTGCATGAAACAACAGAACAAATAACCGATAATATAAGTGTGAATCTTATAAAAACTTTTAGTTTTATTCCAATATCCATTGTTAATAATACTATCATTGTGTTAATATTTTGTATATTGAGTTTTTTCTTTTTCTTGAAAAATTTAATTTATGGAAAAGTATGACCTTAAAAACCATATACAGACAATTTTTACATTGTTTGTTAATTATATTTATTTCCGCTCTTTTGATGTTTTCCTGCGGTACAGGACCTTCGGGGCATGATCATGAAACAGATGCAGATAACCAAAGACAGCATGTTTCGGGGAGCCTGGCGGAAGAAATACGAAGCCTGACAGAAACTGGGGTTTTATCCTCCATGCTGCAGGCTTTGGAACTAATTCGCTCAAGGGAATTGGGGACTGTTGAATTCGGCCGCATGATGAATGGTATAAATACGCTGATTATAAGGCTTGTTTACCCGGATACCCTTGCAAGGCTGCCGCAGGTTGATCTTCCGCAGACTTTTAACTATACCCGTATTATAAGGGAGGCGGAAAGAGGCAATTATATCAGTCCTCCGGAAGATTCCACCGACTTTTTTGAGCATATATTGCCTTTTTTTGCCGTTACTAATCAAATTAATCAGGAATTATTGCCAAAAATCATAAAAGACCTTGAAACAGCCGCAGAAATTCGTCCGAATTCAGTGCTTCCGTTATTTTTTCGGGGTTTATTGCATGAAAAATTAAGGCAATGGACAGAAGCAGAGCGTTTTTACACCAGAACATACTCTTTATCCAATGAATGTTACCCCGCGCTGACAGGAATTGCGCGAGTTCGCAGGCTTTCCGGAAGATTCAGCGAAGCCGCAGCTCAATTTTCCGATCTTATCGTTCGTTATCCGGACAGCAAGGAAATTAAAAGAGAACTTGCCTTAAGCCATTACGGTAACCGTGATTGGGCACGCTCTCTTCCGATAATTGACGAAATATTGCTGGCTGACCCAAGAGACGGGGAATTTATCCTCATGAAAGCCTATATCCTGCTGGAACAGGGGCAGTTTCCCAGGGCAAATACCACTCTGGACAGTTATGCCCCAATTAACCCGAATAACAGGCTTTATCTTTTCCTGCGTGCCAGAGTGCAGAACGAGGGCAGCCGGAACCGTGATTCGGCTCTTAATTACCTGCGTTCTATCCTGCGATCTTCCCCCAACGATGAAGAAGCGCTCATTTACGCAGCCGCGCTGCTTTTGGAGTCTTCCCGCGCCGCGGATCAGACCGAAGGAAGGGATTATCTGGAACGGCTGCGGCGGTTATCCGGCTCTTCCATCCCCGTATTGAATTTAAGCCTTCGTGACGCTGTAATGCGTGAAAGCTGGCAGGAAGCCCAGGGGTTTCTTAACAGAATCCTTGCTACCCGGCGCACAATCGAGGATTTAATAGACGGATATCACATAGAACGCGGGCTTGGCAACAATACAAGAGCTTTAAACTTTGCCCGGGAATTATATGAACGGGATACATCAAATAATGACCATGCTGTTATCTATATTTCTGCCCTAATCGACAATGGCAGAAGGGATGAGGCATCGCGGCTGCTGGAAAACCGGATTAATTTGATTAGCAGAGAGACACAGGTTAGCAGGGGCAGGCTTTTAAGCAGCCTCTATTTTCAACGCAGCCGTTTGCATACAAATGATGAGGCGGCGCTCTCAGACTTGCGTTTAAGCCAGTTTGAGGACCCCAGAAACCTGGATCCTTTAATAGCCATGTTTGAAATCTATATCCGCCGCCGGGAAGAAAGAAGGGCAGTTATCTATCTGAGACAGGCTCTTGCCATAGCTCCGGATAACCCCAGGCTGCGACGTTATGAACTGGAATATGCGTCATTATTGGGCAGAAATTAGCCGATTTGCCTTGTTTTTTCATCAATTTTTCTTTAAAATTTAATAGTAAGTATGAGAAAACATGATAATTTTATCCGGTTTTCAATCGGCGCAAAACTGGTTACCATAATAACCTTCCTTGTTCTTATTTCTTTGGGAGCCATAACCTTCCTTGTTTCCTACATGGTCAGGCAAGATTTGGAGTTAAGCGCGGAAGAAAACAATTTTGAGGTTAACCGGCGTACAGCGTCGGAAACGGAATATACTCTTTCAGGCGTAAGGTCGAATTCGCAGGTGCTAATTCAGATTATTCATGCCGCAGGCGCGCACAGTGATCTTGCCTCAAAAGCGGCAGGTTATTTCTTTGAACAGAACAGGCAAATAGCGGCGCTGGTTTTCCCCATACCCGGCCGCAATGATTATTCTCTTGTAAACAACAATTTTTTTAACTCCAGAAATATTAATCCTTCGCTTGTAAACGCCTTTTTTCAGAATAATTTGAGCTTTTACCAAAACGCGGCAAGAGGCGAGTCGGTATTTCTTAACGCTACCCCCTATTTTTCCGTTCATTTGCTCGCTCTGTATTTTCCCATGGAAGGCTCAAGCGCGGTTTGTATTCTTTTTTCACCTGAATATTTAAACGATACTTTTTCTTCCGCGTTTAATCAGTCTTATCTGATAAATAACGAAGGTGATATTTTGATACACCCGGATTTTGAACTTGTTAGGGCAGGTGCAAATATAGCGAACAGGGACTACATTCGTACAATACGCGCAGATCCAATGCGTAGCAGGCAGGATCTTTTTACAGACAATGAAATTCAGTATTTTGTGGCTTATACAAAATTGAACATGGGCGCTTCTATCGCGCTTACAAGTATCGAGTACAATAAACTCTTTGAAGGTATTGAAGCTACTACCCGACGTAATTTATATCTAACCGCGGCAGTTTTATTTTTATCGATACTCTTTATCTGGTTCTTTTCCAAAACAATTTCCGTTGCCCTTAAAATCCTTACCAATGCCGCGCGCAGAATCGAGGGCGGTATTTTCGATCTTGATTTAAAAGCAAAAAGCCGTGACGAAATAGGTCTTTTAACAAACAGTTTCCAGAGGATGAGTACGGCATTGAATATCTTCGGAAGGTTTACCAACCGTGAAATCGCGGTTAAAGCGATGCGCGGCGAAATTAAACCCGGCGGATTGCCTAAGCACGCAACTATCTTTTTCTCTGATATACGCGGTTTTACGGAAAAATCAGAGAATTTCACAAAGGTATTCGGAAAAGAAGCGTCAGATAAAATTGTTTTTTGGTTAAACAGTTATTTTACGCAAATGGTCGATTGTGTGGAAAAAACCAACGGCGTTGTGGATAAATTTATAGGTGATGCGGTAATGGCTCATTGGGGAACTGCTTACAGCGCGGGAAGCCCGGCAAGGGATGCTTTTAACGGCGTAAAAGCAGCTCTTATGATGCGTAAAGCGCTTTACCAGTTAAATAAAAACCGCCTCCCCGGGGATCCCGGTGATCCGCCGATCTGTATCGGGTGCGGGCTGAACACGGGTATTGTTACGGCAGGGCAGTTAGGCTCCGATCTTCGTATGGAATATACGGTTATAGGAGATCCTGTTAATCTTGCTTCCAGAATCGAAGCTTTAAACAAGCCGCTTGGTACGGATATTTTAATTTCAGAAGATACCTGGAACCTTGTCCGTTATTTTTTCATTACAGAAGAGATGCCGTCTGTTACAGTCAAGGGAAAAGAAAAACCGGTTCGTATTTTCGCGGTTATCAATCATGTTTCTGTTACTTCCGGTCCCAGAACATTGGCAGAGTTAAGGGAAATGCTCGGTATTGCCGCGCCGGATTTTGCGGATGTAAATGCCGAAGAAAAAAAGTACAAGATTGGCAATGAAAAATAAAACACCCGCGGAAAAACAAAGAAAAATGAAAAACAGCTCCCAAAAAAAAGCAAGGGTATTGGATGTTTTTGTTGTTTTGTTCTGTCTTTGCGGGGTTATAGCGAGCCTCTTTATGTTTCATCAGGATCTGTTTATGACATTCAGATCTTTAAATACAGAGCCTGCCGGGACTGTCACCTTAAAGTACAATACCGTCCAGCGCCGTATGCAGGACAGGATGATCTGGGACAGGCTGTTTGAAACTTCTTATGTTTACAACGGAGACTTAATCCGTATATCGCGTCTTTCCGGGGCTTTGCTGGATATTGACGAAAATCAAATTGATTTAGGTGAAAATACTCTTATACGAATACAAAAAGACGCAGGTCCATTGCAAATTGATTTTTTTTCCGGAAATCTTAATATAACTTCGGGCAGAAGCGGTGTTTTTTTATCAATCGGAGACAGAATAATAGAAGCAGAGGCTGGAACTGTTTTAAGCGCGCAAACAGGGGAAGAAGGCGTTTTGTTGCACATAACGGAAGGCTTTGCTCAGATTATACAGGACGGACAGATTGTTTTAGCGCCGGCAGGAACTGTATTATATCAGGATGCGCATGGCAATTTAATAAATGATCCGTTTGCCGCGGTTATTCTGCCGCGTCCAAATGCGCGCTTTTTAAAAAATGAACCGGGTCTTTTGAATGTGGAATTTGCATGGGAAAGGTTTAATATGCAGACGCAGGAAAGACTGCGCCTTGTTATATCAGATGATTTTAATTTTATGAATATTGTCCGCTCTGCGGATAATCTGGAAACAAGAGCCGCTGTTCCGCTAATCTCCGGTTTTTGGCACTGGCGCCTGTATCTGGACGATAAAATACTTGCAAACGGGCGTTTTACAATTATTGACGCGCCTGCTCCTTTAGCGCTTAGCCCCGCGGAAGGGTTTGTTTTCAGGAGAAATAACCCGCAGGTGCAGTTTCGCTGGTCTGAAATTGAGCAGGCGCAGAATTATAAGCTGCAAGTTTCCTCTGTAAGGAATTTCAGCATTATAGAGATAGATGAAAATGTACAGGGAACTTCTTTTATTTCAGGGAATCTTGATATTGGAACCTGGTATTGGCGGGTAACTCCTGTTTTTTCGGCTGTTTTTGAAGGTGAAAGAAGGTTTTCTCAAACTTCTTCTTTTGGAATTGAAAAGGCAGGTGAATTGCAGGCGCCGGTTTTAAATATGCCGGTTATGAACAGCACTGTTTACGGGGGAGATAATAAAAACGATTTTTATTTTACATGGTCAAATGAAAGAGACGCTGCTTTTTATGATTTTAAGATATCAATGGAAAGAGATTTAAGCAGCCCTATTATATCAAGGACTTCCCGCAACAATTTTTATATTTATGAAAAAGATAATTTTACTCTTGTTCCCGGCAGATATTTCTGGAGTGTTTCATATACGGATTTAGACGGGAACAGTTCTCCCTTGGCTCAGATTAGAACATTTTTTACGGTGGAAAATGATATTGTTCACAGGCTTGTTTATCCGCCGGATAACCACAGTGTTGAAGCAGCCGCTCTTTCTGGACTTTCGTTTTCATGGGAAACAAATATTCCTTTGGATTTACGTTTACAGGTTTCATCGCAGCCGGATTTTTCCAGCCTGGAAATAAATGAACCTGTTACCAGCGCGTCTTACAGCGGAATATCGCTTGGCGCGGGGCAGTGGTATTGGCGCATAGCGGCAAGGCAGAACTCACGCTCTTTGGCAATTCCGTCACAGGTTAGAAGAATCGTAGTGAATAGGCCGGTGGTTATACAGCAGCCTGCGCAGCCTGTAACAAGACCTCAGCCTGTCCGTCAGCCGGTGAGGCAGCCGGTGACGCCGCGTGTCGTGGAAACACCGCGTGTCGTGGAAACGCTGCGTGTCGTGGAAACACCGCGTGTCGTGGAGACGCCGCGTGTCGTGGAGACGCCGCGTATCGAGGAAGCAGCGCGTGTTGAGATACCTGCGGAGCCTTTGCGGCTGGTATTGCTTTCTCCAGAATCGCAGGTAACGATTGACGGGCTTACGGCTCTGAGAGAACCTGTTGTTTTTAGCTGGGAAACAAACGAAGACGCGGAGTTTTTCAGGTTTTATCTTTCAAGAAGCGCAAATCCTTCCCAGCCGTATGCGCAAATAATGGATACGGATCGTACTTTTAGCATTAATGTAGGAGAAGGTTTATGGTACTGGACGGTGGAAGGAACCACCCGTGACGGAAAGCCAATTATTGCATCTGCGTCTCATCAAATACGCGTTTTGCCTATACCGCTTTTGCCTGCCGCACAAGACAGATTGCCTTTAAACGGGCATCTTGTTGATACGCAAACTTTAAGGAGCCAAAGGAGCATAGATTTTAGCTGGTCAGAAGTAGAAGGGGCAAATTCATATATTATTACAATTTTAAAAGAAAACTTTCCTGCCCATGAGCAAATATTAAAAACAGAGCCAATTCCTGATTTGACATTTTCTTTTGATAATCTTCTTTTGCTTGAAAATACTGGGAAATATTACTGGCGGCTGGAAGCGTTATTCCGCAATGAAGAAGGCGTAATTGAACAGCGCGGGCAGATTGCGGAAAATTCCTTTTCGCTTGATATTCCCCGTCCGGGGCGTGTGAGAACAAGGGATTTGGGAGTATTATATGGCGCGCAGTAAAATAATTTTAATTTTTCTGTTATTCACTGTATCTTTATTGTACGCGCAGGATTTTTTTATTGATTTTTCAAATGATGAACCGCGTTTTATTCAGCGCCTTGTCTGGGAAGAAGATGAATATGCAATGTTATATGAAGTTGTAATAGAGGTATATGATTATTTTTACCGTTTGTATTTTAAAAATTCTGTAAATGATCCTGTAATTGAGGTTTCTCTGCCTCCGGGGCAGTATCGGTACAATGTAACTACATATGATTTTCTTGGAAGACAGGGTGAAACATCCGAATGGAAAGAATTTGAAGTTATACCGGCATATCAGCCTAAAATAGAAAGATATACTCCGAACGCTTTTCATCTGGATCAAAGGCTGGAAAGAGTATTGTATATTGTTGGAGATAACATTACAGAAGAATCCGAAATTTATCTGCGAAGAGGATCGCAAATTAAACACCCTGTAGAAATAGAATTTAGCGGCAACCGAAGCGTCAGGCTTCACTTTGACGATGATACATTGATAACAGGGGTTTATGAAATTTATATTTTAAATACGGGCGGGCTTGAATGGATAGAAGAAGGGTTTGCCGTAAAATACAGAAAGCCTTTGGATTTTTACTTTAAAGTTTTATATACCCCTGTTATCACCATTTACGGGGAAATGAATGATATTTTTGGAACAAAGCTGTTTCTTTCCGGGCTGACTTTTTCGCTGGAGGCAATCTCTTCAAGGCGAAGCACATTCAACGGCGGGCTTGATCTTACATTAAGAACCTCTCTTTTAAATCCCGCTTTTGTTTTTAATACTGAATTATCTGATATATGGAAAGGGTTTGCGAATATACAAGATGGTTTTTCGTTTACAGATATTGATATAAACATAGTGTTGCAGAAAAGATTTAACAAAGGGCTTGCCGCTGTTACATTGCGCTTTGGCATGGGTTTTACTTTTTTAAACGGTACAGGAAAATATTTTACGGAAGATTTAACCCTGCATTTGAATTTCGGGCTTACAGGAATTTTATACCTTTATGACGGTGTTAACCTTGAAGCAGGTCTGGATTTCGTTCATTATTACAGTGAGAATCCTTTTGGTTTTCTAAAGCCCAGGATAGGGCTTGTTTGGCAATTTTAATAATAAGGAGAAACCATGCTTTCACGGGAAGATTTTATCTTTACTATTGGTTATGACGGTCCTGCCGCGGTTATTGACGGGCAGGCAAAAAAGCTATATTCAAAGCTTTCTACAATGGAATTGGCGGAAAAAGGGCTTTTTAGAGCAGCTTATTCCTCCGCGATATGGTCAAAAGACCCAAAAGAGCTGGATATTGTAGCGGAATTTTACAATAAGGCTACAAATTCATCGATTCCTGTAACATCTTTACAGCGCCTTTTTGGGGTCTTTCAAACCGATGTTAACCGTTCTATTGTTCTTTAGTAAGGACTGGGGGGATCCCCCGGTACTAGCCCTTGCATAAAGAGCGGCTTTTATGCTAAAGTTCTTACAAAATCTATTATATAAGGATGTTCAAATGTTTTCATTTATTCTTCCATTGCTTATGGGCGGTGCCCAGCAAGGAGCCGAAGGTTCAGGGCCCAGCCTTATTTCCAGCTTAATTCCCTTTGCCGCAGTCATTCTGATTTTCTACTTTCTGATTATCAGACCCCAGAATAAAAAGCGCAAGGAAACCGAAAAAATGCTCGGCGGTTTAAAAAAAGGCGACAGGATTGTTACCATAGGCGGACTTCACGGAACAATTCAAAGTGTTAAAGAGACAACTGTAATCGTTAAGGTAGACGATAACGTTAAATTGGAATTCCTTCGCAGCGCGATATCCACAGTTACTGCAAGAGAAGAAAAAATCGAAGATACCACCGAAAAGGAATCATCCGAATCCGGAGAATAAATTATGAGTAAACGCTACAGATTCATTATTTTACTTATCGTATTGGGAGGCTGTTTTTTATTTCTATGGCCCACAATACGCTGGTATTTTTTCATCCCAAGGGATCAGCAGGCGCTTGCGCTTGAATCAAGGCAGCAAATAAGAACCTATTCATCTCAGGCCGCAGGCGCGGATCTGCAGCGTCTTATTGACGCGGCGCGTTCGAATGAAGATGTACCCGGCGACATGGAAGATTTAATACCTATCGCAAGAAGACAGTACAGGAACGCAAAGCAGCCGCTTCCGGAAACATGGTCGGCAAGAACAGTCCTTGAATCCTTTTTCTCAAGAAGGGAAGCAATGGACACAATAGAAAATAAATACCGCGATAAAATTTTCTCTTTAAAGGATTTGCAGAAAAATGCCGTAAAACTCGGCCTTGATTTATCCGGCGGTTTAAGTATTGTATTGCAGGCAAATCTTGACGCGCTTTCGGAAAAGCTTGGAAGACCCCTCACAGAAGAAGATCGTATTGATGCCATGAACCGCGCTTTGGAAGTTTTAAACAGCCGTATTGATCGTTTCGGTCTTACAGAACCTGTAATACGCCGTCAGGGAACAGATCAGATTTATGTTGAAATTCCCGGAACCGCGGATCCTGAAAGAATCAACGACATCATAATGGGTAAAGGCAGCCTTGCTTTCCATCTGGAAGATGCCGAAGCGACAGAAGCTTTTTACAATTACTACATAGCGAATCCCGCAACAACATTTGACGCAAGCGGAAGATTAATCAATCCTTCAATCGTTCCCGCGGATGTTATGATACTCGGCTACTATGTCAAAGATCGCTATGGTCTTGATGAGCAGGCGCGTAATCTGGACGGATCTTTGCGTTATATCGCGGTAAAAAGAGCCGTAGGACTTGACGGCAACTACATAGAAGAAGCTTTTGTAGAGCGCAATCATATGAGCGCGCAGCCTGAAGTTATTTTCAGGTTAAGTCCTGAGGGCGGAGAAATTTTTTACAGCATGACATCAACCAATGTTGATAAAAATCTGGCGATTGTTCTTGATGACAGGGTTAGATCCAACGCAAGAATTACAACCGGTATCCGCGAAAGAGGGCAGATAACAGGGTTTGGTCTTGAAGAAGCGGAAAATATCGCGCTTGTTTTAAGAACAGCGGCTCTTCCTGTTGAACTGGAAGTGGCAAGCCAGCAGAGTATTGGCGCTTCCTTGGGCGAAGATACAATTCGTCAGGGACTTTACGCGCTGCTCGGCGGTATTGCGGCAGTATTGGTTTTTATGCTTGTTTTTTACAAAGCGGCAGGAATCAATGCGGTTGTCGCCCAGCTCCTTAACTTTTACATAATGTTCAGTGTTCTTTCAGCGCTTAATTTTACGCTTACCTTGCCCGCTATCGCAGGTTTTATTCTTACAATCGGTATGGCAACGGACGCGAACGTAATTATCTTTGAACGCATGAAAGAAGAAATGCGGCTTGGCAAATCGCGAAAAGCTGTAATAGAAGCGGGTTTCAGCAAAGCATTCTGGGCAATCATGGACTCCAATATTACAACATTTATTGCGGCGCTTTTCCTTTCTCAGTTAGGATCAGGTCCGATTAGAGGGTTCGCCGTCAGTCTTTCAATCGGTGTATTTTCCTCTGTATTTACAGCCCTCTTTGTGTCACGGCTGATTTTCGATTTTGGAACAGATGTTATGCGCAGCAAAAATCTTTCTGTAAGCTGGAAAACCCGCATACAGGAAACAGCGGCTGTAAAGGGAGTTAGTTTATGAAAAAAACAATTCGCTTTTCAAAGTTTTTTATCCCCGCCGCGGTTATTTCTGTAATTCTTGTTATTTTCAGTATTTCAGGCTACATAATAAATAAAGGTTTTGCGCTTGGCGTAGATTTCCAGGCGGGTCTTATTCAGGAAGTACAGGTTGCTCCAACAGCATTCGGTTTGCGCTGGAACGGGACAACAAGCGCGGTTATTCAATTCGATCGCAATAATATTTATATTATTGTTTCAGGCTCCGGTATAGAAAGCAGAACTTACCCTTTTCCGTACAGCGAACACAATACAATCGGCTCTCTAAAAAACGCGATGGAAGAGCAGCTTGAAAACATGGAAATATTGCTGTCGGCAAATGAAAATGTAAACTCTCAGTGGCTGATATTCAGCTCTCTTGGAAACCGTCTTTTAAGCAATGAAGGTCTCTATGTTGTTCATTATCTTGATCCTCAAAGTCATCCCATTGACATATCTGATGTAAGGACGGCAATGGCAGGTTTTACCCAGAGTGTTTCTGTGCAGAATTTGGGAACTCCCGAAGCGCGTCAGTTCATGGTTCGTGTAGAAGATAAAGAAGAAGGACGCGTAACATCCAGCGAAATTGTTCAAATCCTGGAATCTTACTTTGGCAGCGGCAGTATCGTTGTTCTTCGCTCCGATTATGTAGGTTCGCGTTTTTCCAAAGATTTAACGGATCAGGCTGGCATACTTATAACTCTCACCCTTTTGCTGGTTTTACTTTATTCCGCTTTCCGTTTCAAAGTGCAATTTGCGGTTGGCGCTGTTATAGCAATTATGTATGACGTGCTTGTTATTATTGCCTTTGTTGTCTGGACACGAATGGAATTTACAACATTAACTATTGCGGCAATTCTTACAATTCTGGGTTATTCAACCAACAATACAATTATTTTATTTGACCGTATAAGGGAAAATCTGCGTATTTACTCGGATCATTCATTTGTTGATATTCTTAATATATCACTGACCGGTATATTCGGAAGAACCATTATTACAACAGCGTCTACAATGCTTGCGGTTCTGGCGTTGTTTATTTTCACAGCAGGTTCAATGAAAGATTTTGCTCTTGCTCTTTTGGTAGGCATGATTTCCGGTGTTTTCACAACATTGTTTATAGTTTCCGGCTTTGTAAACTTCTGGCAAAACATAAAACAAAAACGTGAAAAGAAAAAGCTGGCAAGGAGCTAAAATTTATTTGAAGAAGTTCTCGCAGAGACGCAGAGAAGAATGTTGCGGAATTTCTCGCAGAGACGCAGAGGCGCAGAGATCGCAGAGTTATGGTTTGAGTTCTTTCCTTTTATCCTTAGTAATTTATGATAGTTCTCATATTTTTCTAGGGATAAAAGATAAGATAACAACTACTGCTCCGCGTCCTCCGCGTCTCTGCGTCTCCGCGAGAGTCTTTTCTGATTTTTCTAATTTATGAAAGTAATTAAAGCTGATGTTTTGGGTTTTTGTATGGGGGTGCGCCGCGCCTTTGACCTTGCTGTCAAAGAAGCGGGACGCGCCTCTGCCGTTTACACTTTAGGTCAGCTAGTCCACAATCCAAAAGTATTGGACGATTTAAAAAAACTCGGCCTTTTAAATGATTTACCTCCTGATAACAGCACTGTAATTATCCGCGCTCATGGAATTAGCCCGGATGCGCAAAAAGAACTTGCAGACAGGGGATGTAAAATAGTTGACGCAACCTGCCCCAAAGTAAAAGAAAATCAGTTAAAAACACGCGCTCTTGCAGAAGATGGCTATTTTCTGTTTCTGGCGGGAGAAGCGCAGCATGCGGAAATTAAAGGGCTTTTGGGATATGGGGCAATTAGCTGCGCCCGGAATATCTGCGTTGTGGGAGATGCCTCTGAAGCGAAGAGCGCGGCGGCATCTTTGTATAAATCAAATAAAGATATAAAAACGGCGCTTTTGGGGCAGACTACCATTTCGCAGGAAGAATATTCTGCCATAGGCGAAGAGATAAAAAAATATTTTCCTGCCCTGGAAATTGTTAACACCATTTGCAGCGCGACAACGGAAAGACAAAGAGCCCTTCGTGACATTTTGCCTCTTGCGGACGCTGTAATTATCGCAGGCGGAAAAGAATCGGCTAATACACAGCGTCTTTTTGCGATAGCAAAAGAAAGCGGCAAACCATGCGTGCTTGCGGAAAATGCCGCATCCATTCCAGCCTCTTTTTTCGCTTTTAATACAGTCGGTATCAGCGCAGGCGCGTCTACGCCGGATTCTGTCATAGAGGAAATAGAAAATATGCTCGCATAGAATATGCCCGCATATCACGCGCTTGCAGAAAATGCTTGAATAAAAACTTAAATCTCACTAATATATCCATAAGGAGCAAAACATGAATTATATAAATTTTGATAAAACAAAAGTATTCAAAAAACTTTTAGAGTATTCTCAAAAAACCGCTTTTAATTTTAAATATATCCTGGATGCAGCCAGGGTAGAAAAGTGCATAGCGCCCATGGCAGGCGGATTAAAATATTCATGGGCGGCAAAAGCCGTAAATGAGGAATGTGTTCATTTACTGCAGGAACTTGCGAATGAACAGGAACTTATTGCTAAATATAAAGAGCTTTTAAACGGAGAAATAATAAATACCGGAGAAAAACGCAAAGTATTGCACCAGCTGTTAAGAGGCGAATTGGGGCAGCCCGTAATGGAAGATAAAAAAGACATTGGTAAATTTTACAGAAAAGAACTGGAAAGGTTCTGCCGTTTTGCTAATGATGTTCATAGCGGCAAATTTGCAGGTTCTAAAGGAAAACCGTTTAATACGGTTGTACAGATAGGAATAGGCGGGTCAGATTTGGGACCGCGCGCTTTATATCTTGCGCTCGATAACTGGGCGGCGGCGGAAGGTAAAAAGAAAATGGATGCCAAATTTATTTCCAATGTAGATCCGGATGATGCCGCGCAGGTTGTATCATCCTGTTCTCTTGATAAAACTCTTTTTATTCTGGTTTCAAAAAGCGGTACAACTCAGGAAACGCTTGCCAATGAACTTTTTGTAAAGAATAAACTTAAAAAAGCAGGTCTTGACGCAAGCAAGCATATGATAGCCGTAACAAGCGAAACAAGCCCTCTTGCGCGCAATAGCGAGTATCTGGATTCATTTTATATAGATGATAATATAGGCGGACGTTATTCATCGTCTTCCGCAGTTGGCGGCTGTATTTTGTCACTTGCATTCGGCGCTCAGGTTTTTAAGGAATTTCTGGAAGGAGCGGCAGAAGCGGACAGGCTCGCGCTTGATGAAGATATCCTTAAAAACGCGGCTCTTTTGGATGCATTAATCGGTGTTTGGGAACGCAACTTTTTAAAACTTCCCTTTACCGCGGTATTGCCTTACAGTCAGGCGCTTTCCCGTTTTCCGGCTCATCTTCAGCAGATGGACATGGAATCAAACGGAAAGCGCGTTAACAGGAACGGAGAGCAGATAAATTACAGTACAGGACCTGTTATACTTGGAGAGCCAGGCACTAACGGGCAGCACTCTTTTTACCAGCTGCTGCATCAGGGGACAGATATTGTTCCTCTTCAGTTTATCGGGTTTACAGAAAGCCAGCGCGGCGATGACGTAAATGTTGATGATTCGACAAGCCAGACAAAACTCGCGGCAAATCTTGCGGCGCAAATTGTCGCGTTTGCCAAGGGCCAGGATAATGAAGATCGTAACAAGGAATTTCCCGGCGGACGTCCTTCCAGCCTGATATACGGAAAAAAGCTTACCCCCTTTGTGCTTGGAAGCCTTCTTGCGCATTTTGAAAATAAAGTAATGTTTCAGGGTTTTGTGTGGAATGTAAACAGTTTTGATCAGGAAGGCGTGCAGTTAGGAAAGGTTTTAACAAAAAAAGTGCTGTCAGGAGATTACGGTGACGGAGCGCTTGAAGCATTCAGCAATATGCTAAGGGGATATGCGGCAAGACCGCCGGCAGGGCCGCCTACTGCTTCCTGATTAGTTCTACAGTAAAATTTACTACCTGTTCAAAAAACTGCGGTGTAAGGCGGGAGGGAGTATCTTTTGCATTGTTCAAACTGCGCCATGTATCCGGAAGATGACGGTATTCCTGCGGCTCTTTAATTTTGCCGGAAATTATTAAATCCGCGTATTCAGGGCGGCTGCGAAGCAGGGCTTCATATTGCTGCGCTTCATCTGATGGCAGCATTGTAATTGTTTGCGCGGCAAGTCCTGCCCGTAAAAAACCGACATCGTCAGAGAATGGGGTAGGAGCCAGAAGGACTTTATCCAGACGCATATTGTTTGCTGTTGCAAGCGCGTGATCGCGAAGAGAGAGAATGGATTTTCTTATTCTATGAATGTTGGGAAGTGAGCTGTTTTTTAAAATATGATCTGTAGTAGTGGAAATAATAAAGGTATTTCCGGCGCCGCATGCGTCAAAATTATATATTTTTGCCTTTTCCAATCCCCATGTTTTTAATTTTTCCGCAAGCGTAAAAGATCCTTGCGCTTCAAGGCTTTCGCCGGGAGCCAGTTCTTCCTTGTCTGTAAAAACAACCATCCATTTTTCTGTTTTTTGCTGAGTCAAAAAAGAGGCTGTTTTTAACAGGTGGAAAACAGCAATGCTGTTGTCATTTGCTCCAGGGCTGCCTTCTACACGGTCGTAATGAGCGCAAAGGATAAAAGGGCTTTCTTTGCGAAAAGGAAAAACACCTGCAGAGCGTAAAGTTTTTTGTCCCGGCGGAAAAATAAAGATGTGGCGGTTTCCGGCAACAGGGATAACAGCGCAGTTGTATTTTAGGGATTTTATACATTCCAGAAGTATTTTATACCTGTCCGCACAGGGAGCTATAAAATCAGAAAAAAAATCATAAGGGGAATGTTTTGTAAACATTTATTTAATTTTTTCCGTATTAAAAGTATATACAGGAGATGTTAATTGTTCCTGCGCTTCTGTTATTTTTAGTTCTAAAAGAGAGTTTTCCAGAATATATGAATCAGCGGATGCGCATTCATAGAGGAATGCATTGTAGCTTTTTTCCAGAATTCCAAAAACGGAGGCTGTACACAGAGAGAGGGTTTTTTCCAGATCTTTTGTTTCAAGATAACGGGATAAAAACACTGCGGATGTCATATCGCCGGTTCCGGCAACTCCGTTTCCCAAAGGCAGTTCATTTGTGGTGCAAATATACATATTTGTTTTATCCGATGCAATCATGCCGAGTTTACCGGGGTTTTGCCTGAAACTTGTTAACAGGACAATAGACGGACCTTTTTCATGCAGGATATTTATGGCATTAATAGCATCTTCTATTGTATTAATGTTATAGCCGGTTAATGTTTCAAGTTCAAACTGATTAGGGCATACTATATCCGCTAACGGAACAAGTTCATTTTTAAACATAACAGGAATATCCGCTTTTACATAAAAACCTCTGCCTGTATCGCCCATAACAGGATCGCAGCAATAAAGCGCGTTTGGATTTTCTTTTTTAACTTTTTTTACAGCGTCAACAATGGCTTTTCCCACAGAGGCATCTCCAAGATAGCCTGATGTCACAGCCTCCAGGCGGTTAAGAACGCCCCTTTCTTCAAGTCCCAAAACAAGTTCGGATACCAAATCCGCGCCAAGAACTTTTCCGCGCCATGACCCATATCCTGTATGATTTGAAAACTCAACTGTGTTTATAGCCCATACTTCCTGCCCAAGCCGCTGCATCGGAAAAACAGCGG
The DNA here is from genome assembly GCA_009784975.1 of Treponema sp. Classification (GTDB taxonomy): domain Bacteria; phylum Spirochaetota; class Spirochaetia; order Treponematales; family Breznakiellaceae; genus WQXQ01. Next base: position 27,996 of record WQXG01000009.1, on the reverse strand, counting down.
CGGTATTTCCGGCATACCCAAAAACAACATGAGATTGAATTGATAAAACTGCCATAAAAACCTAGCCTTTTATTTTGAATATTCTTCCAACCAAAAGAGCAAGGAATCTTAAAATCTTTCCTTTATCCTGGCCGTATTTTTTGGAAAAATCCATTGCCGCTTTTGAAAGAGAATAAGTTCCGTATTTCTTTTTCAAAAAATCCCAATGTTTGATAATCCAGACATAAAGATCAGCATCTGTTCTTCCGGGAAAATTGGCAAGCAGCCACTGTTCCCTTATAATTGTTATAACAGGATTATACACATTATTGTACCATGATACAAGCGCATCAGCGAAAGGTATTTCTTCGTCATTATCTTCATTCATATAATATTTATGAACAAGTATATGGTTGTAAATTACATCGTAACGTCCCGGAGAACTAAAGTTTAAATCCCAGTATTCTGTTAAATCCCCAAAATATGTTTCGTTGTAAAATATTTTCTTTTCATACTCAATAAGCTCATCGCGCAGCTGATCCGCTGTCATGGAAGGTTTTAAATTAATTTCTGTAGAAAGAGAAATAACTTCGGCGTCAATAAATTCAACATTTTGCATCTTTGCGACAGATACACGGTGATTCCCGTCGCGGACAAAATAAATCCCTCCTATTTCATAAAGCAGAATGGGAGGCAGTATTATATCTTTTATATGAGCCTCATCTATTCTCTGCCACCTCTGCCGTAAATGTTCTTTTCTGGGAAGAAAGTATTTGTTAAAATCATGATATCGTCCTTCACTGCCTGCAATCATTTTAATCGGCACTGTTTGACTTCCCATATAAACTTCGTTTTTAGGCTTTAAAATATCCTTAACATCATGAAAAGAAAGAAGATTGTCCCTGTCTGTTTTTAAAAAATTCTGAAGCTGGGAAAGCATTGCCTTTCCCTTTGCCCTGGAAAAATCCTCTGAAGCCTGAACGCTAATTCCTATCAAATCCATTATAATCTCCCAAATCTATAACATAATGACTATACGCATTAATTACATGGGTGTTTTCCCATCTGGTAACGCGTACATCAGCCAAATCATATAAATGTATATGACCATGAACAAGAAACTTTGGTTTAAATGCTTTCATAAACCAAAGAAAAGACTTAAATCCCAAATGACACATGTCTTTTTTATCATGAATGCCTTTTGGAGGCGCGTGAGTTAGAAGTATATCAAGAAAACGCCCTTTTACAATACGATTCCAGAAAAGCTTAGGAATCAGTTTTAATATTTCCAAAAACATTTCAAAATCAGAAAATTGATTCTGGCCATTGTTGTAGCGCATGCAGCCGCCAAGACCTGCGACAATAAATTTTCCTTCTGTTTTTACATTGGAGCCGATATGTACCGCGCCGCAGCCCAAAAATTCGCTTTCCTCTAAACCCTGCACCAGAGTCGCTTCATTCTGTTTTGTATAGTGTTTTAAATCCTTTGTATGATGGTTTCCAAAAATAAAATAAAGCGGTTTATTTAAAATTGAAATGATAAAATCAAGATAATACAGGGGTAAATCACCTGCGGATAGTATTAAATCGACATCGCCAAAGCGCTCTTTTATGCCTGGCGAGTAAACTTGAGGGTCAATTTGGTCGGAAATACATAAAATTTTCAATTTCTTTTCCATAATGAAGCAAAAAGTAAAAAATGTCGATATTATATAGGTAACTTACTCTTTTTTTTATGGTTTGTATAGTATAGTATGGTGTAAGGGAGGAAATATGAAGAAAATAACATTTATATGTATATTGCTGTTTTTATCGGTTTTTTGTTACGGGCAGTCGAATTTTTCCAGGGGACAGGACCTTTTTATGCAAAATAACCCCTCGGCAGCGGTTGTTTTCTTTGAACGCGCCATAGCGGAGGAGCCCTCCAATACATTGGCTTTTTTATATCTTGGAGTTGTTTATGAACAATTACGCAGGTCGGATGAGGCAATAGCCGTTTACAGGCGGATTTTACCTATGGCAGGCAATCTTTCTGCCAATATTGCAAATAATCTAGGGAATGTGTATTTTCAAAGGGGACATTTTGATGAGTCTGAAAGGTTTTATAGCCAGTCTATAGGTTTTGATTCAGGTTATTCCATTGCCTATCTGGGCAGGGCAAATTCCAGAATAAAGACCGGAAATATGCAGAATGCCATAATCGACTATGAGCACTATCTGACGCTGGAACCCCGTTCCAGCCAGAGGAGCAATATTGAGCGGCTCGTCAATTTGATCCGCAGTGAAATTGCTTCAGAAGAGATGAGGAAGATTATCGCAGCCGAAGAAGAACGCCGTCTTGCGGAAGAGAGGCAGAGGCTTTTAGACTCGGTATCCGCGTCTTTGCAGTCGGCGGCTGACGCAAGCCAGGCTGTTTCTTCCGGCGCGGAAAGTGTAGAACTGTATGACGGAGAATTTGTTCTTGATTAGGGAGGGGTTATGCTTAATAAAAGGAAATTGATAATAATAATCGCAGGCGCCGCAGCTCTTGTTTTGCTTGTTCTCGGGATTATTCTGCTTTTATCGCTTGGTACATCAGAAAAAAACAATGGTTCTTCTTTTTCTGCAAATGACGCAAGAAGACAAAACATTATCCGGCTTGCAAATGACTATGCCGCGGCAGGTGAATTTGATCGCGCGTTAAATCTGCTTGACGGACTTTTAATAGATAATCCCGATGATGAAGACGCGCGCGCTCTTCAGCGCTTTATTCTTGGCATGGACAGAAGCGGCGGTGGGAATTTGGATGCGGACGCTTTTATCGAAGCGCAGCGGCGTTTTCTGGAAGAGCAGAGAAGGCAGAATGAATTGCTTGCTTCTAATTTACAGAGAGCGGGCGGCTCTTCTTCCGCATCTTCATCAGCATCGTCTGCTGCGGATGCGGAAGCGGCTGCAGCACGGCGCGCTGCTGCGGAAGCGGAAGAAGCGCGAAGGAGAGCGCAGGAAGAAGAGCTTGCAAAAGCTTCCCGTGAACTGCAGGAAATTATGCGCCGCATAAATAATCTTGTAGCGGACGGCAAAGCCAGGTTATCCTCCGGCGATTTCAACGGCGCAAATCAATTGTTCTCTGAAGCAAGAAGAAATATGCCCTCAGGGGAATCCCGTTTTGAAGCGCAGAAATTATCGGAAATGGCAGATGCCTATTACGATTTTTCCTCAAATAACAGATCTTCTTCCTCTGCCAGGGAAGCTGTAACAAACGCGACTACAATGGCAACAGACGCTGTTTCAAAAGATTCAACACAGGCGCTTGCGCATTTTGTACTGGGAAGAATTGCGCGCGACGCGAATCAGAATGACAGGGCTTTAAGTGAATTCAGGGAAGCAGTGCGTCTGGATCCGAATAATTTTATATATGCGCATGAGCTGGGAAGAATATTGTTTTTATCCAGGCGTTTTCCGGAAGCAAGAGATGCTTTTCAGAATGCTGTAAGAATAAATCCGAATTATGAGCCGTCATGGTATAATCTTGGCGGAACTTTCCGCGCTTTAAACAGGCAGGATGACGCGCTTGCCGCATACAGGCAGGCTGTAGCGATAAAAGCTGATTACGGTGCGGCACATCGTGAAATTGGAAGGATACTTATAGCAAGATCTGATACAAGAGGAGCAATTGATGCTTTTACAAAAGCTTTGGCGCAAAGCCCGAATGATTTCTCCTTAATTTGCGAATTGGCTGCGGCAAACAGCCAGGCTGGAAATCATGCGGAAGCGGAAAGATTGTTTGAAAGAGCCATAGGCATAAATCCATCCGATGCCCAGACAAATCATAATATGGCTCTAGTGAAGCATGAACTTAAAAAGACAAACGAAGCCATTAATTTCGCTAACCTTGCTGTGAACGCGGCTCCTTCAAATGCCAATTATGTTTATACGCTGGGTCTTACTCTGGAAGCATCCGGCGCGACAGACCTTGCGGTTTCCGCGTACAAGTCTGCGGCATCTTTGGATGCAAGATATCTGCGTCCCAGAATCAATCTTGGCAGCATATTTTTGAATACGGGCAATTTTACAGAAGCGATAACGTATCTTAACCAGGCTTTAGCCGTTGAACCCAATAACTTTGAAGTAAACAATAATTTGGGCGCTGTATACGCAAAACTGGAAAATTGGGCAAACAGTATTATTCATTATGAACGCGCGTTATCTGCAAGACCTAACGATCCTATGGTAAGTTTGAATCTCGCGCGCGCTTATGCCGGAGCGGGGAATATTGAAAAAGCGCAAAGCTCATACCAGACAGTTCTTCGTCTTTCGCCGAATAATTGGGATGCGTTATATGAGCTTGGAATGGCATGCGTAAAACTTGGGCAAAATGAAGAAGCAAAACGATATTTGCAGGATTTGGTAAACCGTAATCCCAATTATTCAGGGAGAGCGGAAGCGGAAAGAATACTGAGGAGCCTATGAACGCCATTGTAACAGTTGTAGGAAATGATAAAGTAGGCATTATAGCCAAAGTATCCGCGTTTTTGGCAGAGCGCGATATCAATATCGAAGATATAACACAGACGGTTTTAAGCGGAAACTTTGTAATGATGATGATGGTAAATTTAAGCTCCAGCAAAAAAGCGCTGGAAGAAGTTAAAAATGAACTTGCGGCGCTTGGAGATACTTTGAATGTTTCAATAAGTTTAATGCATGAAAAAGTTTTTTCTGCCATGCACAGAATTTAAAATGGGGATTTAATGTTATTTACGCCGTTTGAAATTAAAGAAACAGTTGATATGTTTCTCCGCTATAAGCTAGATATAAGATGTATTACCTTAGGTGTTTCTCTTCTGGATTGCGCGGGCTCCCGTAAAAAAATACGTGAAAAACTCCTGAAGGTAGCGGGACCTTTGGTAAAAGCAGGATGCGATATCGAAACAGAATACGGAATTCCCATAATAAACAAGCGTATTTCTGTAACTCCCATTTCCATTGTCGCTGCTTGCGGCGATGAAGAGGATTATGCTTCCTATGCCATAACTTTGGATGAAGTGGCAAAAGAATTAGGTGTAGATTTTGTCGGCGGTTTTTCCGCTCTTGTTCATAAAGGAATAGCCGACTGTGATGAAAAGCTGATAAAATCTTTGCCGAACGCGCTTTCTAAAACAGAGAGGGTTTGCGCTTCCGTGAATGTTGCCTCTTCAAAGAGCGGGATTAACATGGACGCGGTAAGGCTTATGGGAGAAACCATTATAAAGATAGCGCAAGGAACGGCAGACAGGGACGGTATTGGCTGCGCGAAACTTGTCGTCTTTTGCAATGCGCCGGAAGATAATCCGTTTATGGCTGGCTCCTTCCACGGAACAGGCGAAGCGGAAAATGTGCTCAATGTAGGCGTTTCAGGACCCGGCGTAATCAAAGCCGCGCTGGATAATTGCCGCGATGCGAACTTTGACGAGTTAGCCGACATCATTAAAAAGACCGCGTTTAAAATTACGCGTATGGGGCAGCTTGTTGGAATGGAAGCGGCAAAAAGGATAGGGGTTCCCTTCGGTATTCTCGACCTATCTCTTGCTCCAACGCCTGCTGTAGGAGATTCTGTTGCCCGTATCCTGGAAGAAATGGGTCTTGAAGCAGCGGGCACTCACGGCACAACGGCTGCCCTTGCGATGTTAACCGACATGGTAAAAAAAGGCGGCATCATGGCATCCACCCACGTAGGCGGTTTTTCCGGCGCGTTTATTCCTGTTTCTGAAGATGAAGGCATGGTTGCCGCCGTTAAAAACGGTAACATCACTCTTGATAAACTGGAAGCCATGACCTGCGTTTGTTCCGTAGGTTTAGACATGATCCCGCTTCCCGGTGACACATCGTCTTCTACAATTGCCGCAATTATAGCAGATGAGATGGCTATTGGCATGGTAAACAATAAAACCACGGCTGTCCGCGTGATTCCCGTTCCCGGAAAAAAAGCCGGAGAATGGGCAGAGTTCGGCGGTCTTCTGGGCGGCTCACCCATACTGCCCGTAAACTCCGCAAAGAGCGACATCTTTATCGCAAGAGGCGGAAGAATCCCCGCCCCCGTCCACAGCTTCAGAAATTAGTTATTGCAGAGTTCGTAGTATTTGCCTTTTTGGGACATTAGTTCTTCGTGGGTGCCGGATTCTGCTATTTCTCCGTCTTTTATAAATATTATTTTTGTGCAGTTTCTTATTGTAGAAAGACGGTGCGCTATTATGAACGAAGTACGTCCTTTCATTAAAGTTTGAATTCCTTTTTGCACCTGCTGTTCTGTGCCAGTGTCTATGCTGCTTGTAGCCTCGTCCAGGATTAAAATACGGGGGTTGGAAATAAGTGTGCGGGTAAAAGCCAGAAGCTGTTTCTCTCCCTGTGAGATTCCTCCGCCGCGCTCCGTTATGGGAGTGTCATAGCCTTGCGGGAGCTTTTCTATAAAATGATTTGCCCCGATAAGTTCTGCGGCAGCGCGGATTTCTTCGTCTGTAGCGTCAAGTTTTCCATAGCGGATATTGTCCGCGATGGTTCCTGTAAAAAGAAAATTATCCTGCATCATAATACCCATCTGGCTTCTGAGGGAGCGAAGCGTAACATTCATAATATCCTGCCCGTCAATAAAAACATTTCCTTCTTCGATATTGTAAAAACGTGAAAGAAGGTTTGCTATTGTGGTTTTTCCGGCTCCTGTAGGACCTACAATCGCGATACTTTCTCCGGGATGCCCGTCAAAACTTACATTGTTTAACACTTTGCGCACTCCGTCATAACTAAAACTTACGTTTTTAAACTCTACATGACCGCGGACAAAAGGAAAATCATGCGCGTTTGGTATATCCTTAATTGTTACAGGTTCCGCTATTGTATCAAGAATTCTGTCCAGATAGGAAAACGCGTTTATAAAAGTATTGTAGATATTGGCAAGGTTAATGATAGGCTGCCAGAAACGCCAGGCATAGTTTCCCATAACAAGGAGTACTCCGAAACTTGCCATGGGGTTCATCCAGAAAGCGCCGACAATGTAAACAAAAGAAAATACAAGCTGGCTTGTCGCTTCTGTAGAAAACCATATTGTATTGGAAATGGAAATCGCTTTCATCCATGCCTTGTTTCGCTCATCTGTCAGATCGTTCATAATATCAAGGTTTTTTTTCTGCCTGTCAAAGCTCTGCGTTACTTTTATACCGTCTATTGATTCCTGTACATAAGCGTTAAGGTTTGCGCTTTTGTTGGAAAGCATCTGGTATGCTTTTCTTTGCGCGGGTTTTACTATCCAGATTAAAAACGCAAGGATAGGAAAACCTATAACAGTAACTGTCGCAAGATAGGGGTCTACCTTGTACATAAAGAAAATGATAAAAAATATGTTTAAAACTTCTATTACAAAGTTAATTATTCCGTTGGAAAGCGCGTCTGATACGCTGTTAACATAGGGGACAACACGGACAAATATTTTTCCGTGAGGCCTTGAATCAAAAAAACTAAAGGATAATTTTTGAAGATGAGAGAATAAATCAAAGCGGATATCATGGATAATCTGCGCGCCTGCTTTTGCTACAAGTATATTTCTGATTGAGCCAAGCGCGATGCTTACGACAATTGACGCTGTAAGATATACTGCCATCATGATTAGCAGTTTAATATCCTTGTTGGGAACCGCTTCATCCAGGGCTCTTTGAATAAAAAGCGGTCCTGCAAGGGATGCCAAGGAGGCAAGGATACTGAAAAGCAAAGATAGTTTTAAATGTCCTTTTGCTTTCATTAAATAGCCAAGCACGCGCTTTATGCTGAAAAGCCCTGAGTTTTCATCCAGGTATTCATCAACATCATAACGATTGCGGACAGGGCGTTCTGTTTTTTTTATGCGTTTTTTTCTAAAGAACATAACCGCTCTCAATGTTTTGCTGCAAAGACCAGATATGCCTGTAAAAACCGTTGCTGTTTAAAAGTTCATTGTGTGTTCCCTGTTCAATTATACATCCCTTATCCATTACAAGAATCAAATCTGCTTTGCTGAACGAAGAAATTCTCTGCGATATGATAATTTTCGTACATTTAAAATCAAGGTTATTTAACTGGTTTTGTATATAATGTTCTGTTTCTATATCTACAGATGATGTGGTATCGTCTAAAATTAAAATGGAAGGCTCCAATGCAAGCGCTCTTGCAAGCGCTATTCTTTGTTTTTGGCCGCCGCTTAAACCAACGCCGCGCTCTCCTACAAGAGTATCATAACCATCCGGCATTTCCCTGACAAAATTGTCAGCATCCGCCTGCTTTGCGCGTTTTTCTGTTTTTTCATCGCTTATATCCGGCACCCCGTAAGCGATATTTGCCTTGACAGAATCAGAGAATAAAAAAACATCCTGCATCGCAAGCGCGATATGGCGTCTAAGCGAGGATAATTTATATTTTTGCGTATCAATTCCGTCTAAAAGAATTTCCCCGGAATCAGGTTTATAAAAGCGCATTAAAAGATTAACAATCGAACTTTTCCCTGATCCTGTACTGCCAAGTATACCAATTGTTTTTCCTGCCTGTGCTGTAAAGTTAATGTTTTTAAGTATATTTATGCCATTAATAGATAAATTGATATTTTTAAATTCTATTTTTCCTTCAGGTCTGGTGCATGCCTCTTTGGATAATTCTATTGATTCTTCCGTATCGCTTATGCTTTTTGGGGTTTCCAGCACTTCACGGATCATTTCTCCGGATGCCGTGTATTGTTCAATATCAGCCAGAAGGGGACCAAGCATATACATAGGATAATAAAGCGCCCATGTAAGAGAAGAGAAAGCCATATATTCGCCGGGTGTCATCCATTCCTTAATAAGAAATATTCCGCCTACAACAAGCATAATTACCATAAGGAGCTGTCCGAAAGTTTCCAGAAACGGCTGGTATTTTGCGATTACAAGTGCGTTTTCGCAGGAAGTATCGCGGAAATCAGCATTGTGTTTTTCTATTTTATTAATTTCATGTTCTTCCCGGGAAAATGCCCTTACTACGCGGTTTCCGTCGATGTTTTCTGTTACGGCAGTTCCAAGTGATGTTAATTTTTGACGAAGAAGCTGAAACCGCGGACGAAGGCGTATCTTAAAACGGTGGCTTATAAATAAAATAAAAGGCGTTACGGCAACAAGACAAAGGGCTAATTGCCAATTAATAATCAGATAAAAAGTAAAAGTAGAAATAAAAAGAACAATTGCTCCGATAAATTGATAGGAAACCCACGCTACAGTATGCCTTAAACGTTCAAGATCCTGCGTCATGCGGGTCATAAGGTTGCCGACAGGGAAAAGCCCAAAAAAGAAATGATCCTGCCACTGAATTGTCTCATACATATTACGCCGCACTCTTGTCATTACATCGGTGCTGGCGATTTCCATCATTATTTTGGTAAGGTAGGTTAGACCCAGACGCACAAGCTGGACAATCATCATGATTATAAGAATTTTAATAAGAGGAGAAGTGTTTTGAGGTATTATTACATCATCTATTATTTGCCTGTGAAGCATGGGGTTGATTACGCGCATTATTGATGTTATGACAGTAAAAATAAGGCCGCCTATAAAGACAGCCCTTTTTCCTTTCATGTAATTCCAAATCCACGCAATTTGCTGCATTTTACAGTTTTACGCCTGCCCGGCAGAGCCAAGTACATTTTTGTTTTTGTGCATGTAGAGTTTTTTAAGCTCATCTCTTGCGGGAGCTATGAATTTGCGCGGGTCAAATTCATCGGGTTTTTCAAAGAGGACTTTACGTACAAGGGCAGTCATAGCAAGACGGCCGTCGGAGTCGATGTTGATTTTGCAAACCGCGCTTTTTGCAGCCCTTCGAAGCTGATCTTCGGGGATACCAACAGAATCAGAAAGTTTGCCGCCGTATTTTTCTATCATTTGGACATATTCAATGGGGACGGAGGAGGAGCCATGTAAAACAATGGGAAAGCCGGGTATCTGTTTTTCGATTTCTTCAAGGATATCAAAGCGCAAAGGAGGGGGGATAAGTATGCCGTTGGCATCTCTTGTACACTGTTCAGGCTTGAACTTTGTCCGTCCATGGCTTGTGCCGATGGATATGGCAAGAGAATCAACCTTGGTTTTACTGACAAAATCGACAACTTCGGAAGGTTCCGTATAATGGCTGTGTTCGGAGGAAACATCATCTTCCACACCGGCTAAAATACCAAGTTCCCCTTCTACGGAAACGTAGTCTTTTTGGGAATGAGCGAATTCGCACACTTTTTTTGTAAGTTCCACATTTTCGCTGAATGAAAGATGAGAGCCGTCAATCATTACCGATGAAAAGCCGGTTTCTATGCAATCTTTGCAAATTTCAAAAGAATCGCCGTGATCAAGGTGCAGGACGATAGGGATGTCATACCCCAGCTCATGGGCATATTCAACAGCGCCCCGTGCCATATTACGCAGGATGTTCTGATTGGCATATTTCCTTGCTCCGGCAGAAACCTGAAGGATTACGGGGGATTTGGTTTCCACACAAGCCTGAATAATAGCCTGCATCTGCTCCATATTGTTAAAATTATACGCCGGAATAGCGTATCCGCCCGAAATTGCCTTTTTAAAGAGGTCTTTTGTATTTACAAGGCCTAATTCTTTATAACTGGTCATTTTTTGCTCCTCAAGTGATTTTACACAATAATAGGAGTTTTTTAGCGTTTTGGCAAGGGCATAAGAACTCGTACTATTGACATTTTTCAGGAAAAAAGGTAAGTTGACTATAGTATAGTTTTTTATTTAAAAAAGGGCTCCGAAAAGAGACCCTTTTTTTTGTAGGGCAGGGGGAGCGGGGTCTTATGAGATACAAAGTCAATGATTTAGAGACACCGGAAGCTGCTTCTTTACGCCGGTCGTTGGAAGAGGTTTTGGAAGGGCTGAAATTTAAACTTATTGAACTTGTTGTTTCAAGGCACAAAGGCAGCGTTCAGGTTAGGGCGGTTATTTACAACGGATCATCCATAGGTACGGATGACTGTTCAAAAGTACATCGCGCAATCATGCCTAGACTGGAACTTGCCTATCCCGGTCAGGATCTCTATCTTGAAGTTTCGTCGCCCGGGATAAACAGGCTTATAAAGGACGGCAGCGAATTTGCCTTTTATACAGGCAAAAAAGTGCGGTGTTACCGCAATGATATAACAGAGTGGTCGGCAGGGATTTTAAAAAGCGCCGATGAAAAGGGCATTGTGTTAAAAACACAAGATGAAACCTTAATACTTGAATACGACAATATTGCAAAAGCAAAATTGGATTTTGCTAAGGAGGTATAAATTGGGAACTGATATGTCACAGGCAATTCGTCAGATTAATCAGGATCGCGGTATTCCCGAAGACCTGATCTTAAGAACAATTGAAGATACTTTAATAGCTGCATACAAACATCGTTTTGGCAATGCAGATAACGCGGTTGTGCAATTTGATGAAGAAAATCTGGAAGTTTCGATTTTTGCAAGGAAAAAAATCGTAGAGCAGGATGGTGTTTATGATCCCGTTACGGAAATAGATCTGGATGAAGCCGGGGAGTTAAATCCTGAAGCGGAAGTTGGGGACGAAATACTGGTAGAAATTGATCCTAAACAGTTTGATCGTATCGCCGTTCAAAGCGCGAAACAAAAAGCGCATCAAACCATCAGGGATATACAAAAGGACAGTCTTTATTCCGAATACAAGGATAAAGAAGGGGAAATCATTATAGGTTATTACCAGCGGGAGAGAAACGGAACCATTTATCTGGATATTGGAAAAATGGAAGGCGTGCTTCCAAAAAAATACCAGTCTCCCCGGGAAATATACCACACGAATGACAGAATTAAAACCATGATTGCGGAAGTAAAAAAAGACGCTTCCGGGCTTCAAATTGTGCTTTCCAGGACTCATAAGGAATTTGTACGCGCAATCTTTGAGCTGGAAGTTCCGGAGATATACGATAAAATCGTAGAAATAAAAAACATTGTGCGCGAACCTGGTTTTAGGACAAAACTCGCGGTTTATTCAAACCGTGAAGATGTTGATCCTGTCGGAGCCTGCGTAGGACTTAAGGGCGTTCGTATTCAGGCAGTAATAAAGGAACTTGAAGGAGAAAAAATCGATATTTTAAAATACGATCCTGATCCCAAAAAGTTTATTAAAAACGCGCTTTCTCCCGCAGAGGTTCGTGAAGTTATAATTTTGGACGAAGGCAAACATCAGGCGCTCGCCATTGTAAACGATTCAATGCTGTCTTTGGCAATTGGCAAACAGGGGCTCAATGTCCGCCTTGCAAACAGGCTTGTTGACTGGAACATAGATGTTAAAACAGAATCACAGTTCGCGGAAATGGATATTACAGCCGAATCAAGAAGAACAGCCCTTGAACTCTTTGGCGATACAGAATCATACGATGATGAAATATCGCGCATCAGCGAACTGCCCGGTGTGGATAACCGTATCGCGGCTCTCCTGCTTGATAGCGGCATAGATTTAATCGAAGATTTCCTTGGATTGGCTCAGAGCGAACTGGAAGAAAAAGGTTTGTCATCTTCTGATATAGAAAACCTGCGTAAACTCATAGAAGAATATGTAGAAATAATCGAAGAAGAAACTTACGACGAAGAGCAGGAAGAAGAAAAAGAAGAAGAAGCCGAAGAAGAAGAAACCGAAGCGGAAGAATACGAATGTCCGGAATGCGGAGCAAAGATAACTGTGGATATGACCACTTGTCCCAGCTGCGGTATAGGTTTAAGCTTTGAATACGAAGAAGAAGACAATTAAAAGAAAAGGAAAAATATGGCGGAAGAAACTGACAAGACGAAAAAACCAAAGGCTCAGCTAATTAAACATTCTCAGAATGAAGCGGAGAATCCCGTAGCTGCATCTGACCAGGGAGAACGCCGCAAGGTAAAGGTTGTTGTAAAAAAACCATCCGCCCCTGCCGCTCCCAAAAAAATGCCGCCTAAAATAATTGTCAGTTCTCCTTCCAAAAAACCGCCTGCGGAAAACAGACCACAGGAAAGCGACGCGTCAAAAACAAATTCTTTTTCGATAGCGCAGCGTCCAGCCGCCGCCGCAGGAAGGGTAGGCGGAAAACTGGTTGGCTCTCATGGTCAGAATCGTCCGCCGCGCCCGCCGCACAGAAACAGAAACAACAATGAGCAGCCTCAGAACAGAGGCGGATATACGGGACGTCCTTCTTCTCAGTCGCAGGATCAGTCTCAGGGGCAAGGCAGAAGATTTCCGCCAAGACAGCAGCAGGGCGGTTTTACGCCAAGACCCGGACAGGGTAACAAACCGGGGTTTCAGCGTCCATCGCCTGCAGGAGGAGGACGTACTCCGCCGTCTGCTCCATTACCGGAAGGAAAAGGAACGGCAAAGCGGAAGTTTATCGCTAAAAAACCGGCTTATAACCGCAAAGAAAAAGAACTTGAAATGGAGGAAAAACTCCTTCAGACAAAGAAAAAAATAACGCAGGTAACAAATCCTGTGCCAAAATCCATCGATATAATGGAAGTTATCTCGGTAGCTGAATTGGCAAAAAAGATGAATTTAAAAGCATCTGACCTTATACAAAAATTGATGAGTATGGGGCAGATGGTCACTATTAATCAGCAGATTGACGCTGATACCGCGACATTAATAGCCGCGGAATTCGGCGCTGATGTAAAAATTGTAAGTCTTTACGACGAAACTGTTATTGAAACCGGTTCCGACGATGACGCTGTACTTCTTCCGCGCCCGCCTGTTGTCACCGTTATGGGTCATGTTGATCACGGTAAAACTAAATTGCTGGACGCTATCCGCAAAGCGGATGTTGTTTCCGGCGAGTTCGGCGGTATCACCCAGCATATAGGCGCTTACATGGTTGACACTCCTCACGGCAGCCTGACATTCCTTGATACTCCGGGCCATGAAGCATTTACAAGGATGAGAGCAAGAGGCGCTCAAATAACAGATATTGTTATTCTTGTTGTCGCGGCGGATGACGGCGTTATGCCGCAAACTATCGAAGCGATAAATCATGCAAAAGACGCTGATGTCCCGATAATTGTCGCGGTAAATAAAATAGACAAACCGGAAGCAAACCCGGACAAGGTAAAAAGCCAGCTATCCGATTTGGGTCTTATGCCGGAAGACTGGGGCGGACAGACAATGTTTGTTGAACTATCCGCATTGCAGAAAACAGGCATAGATAAATTAATAGACGCTGTTCTGCTTCAGGCGGAAATCCTGGATTTAAAAGCAAACTTCCAGCATTCGGCGGAAGGAAAAATCCTGGAGTCGAAGGTTGATCACGGCAGGGGAATTGTCGCGACGGTAATGGTAGAAAGAGGGACGCTTGCTGTAGGAGACGCGTATGTTGCGGGCGTTTGGCCGGGCAGAGTACGCGCGATTTTTAATGACAAGGGCGAAAGGATTAACAAGGCAACACCTTCAATGCCGGTTGAAATACTCGGGTTTGAAGGCGTACCAAACGCCGGAGATCCTTTGCAGGTTGTCGCGAATGAAAAGAAAGCAAGGGAGTTTTCTTCCAAACGCCAGGAGCTAAAACGTTTTGAAGACGCGAAAATAATGAGAAAGGTTACAATGGATAACCTGCACGACATGATTAGCGACGGAACAATTCAGGAGCTAAAAGTAATTATTAAAGCAGACGTACAAGGTTCTGCCGAAGCGTTAAAATCCAGCCTTGAAAAACTATCTACAAAAGAAATACGCCTTCATGTTATTCAGGCGCTTCCGGGTCCTGTAAACGAAGGAGATGTTGATCTTGCCATCGCGTCAAAAGCTATTATAATAAGTTTTAACGTTCGTCCGCTTCCAAAGGCAAAAATGCTTGCGGAACAGGAAAAGGTTGATGTTCGCAAATACAATGTAATCTATAAAGCTGTAGAAGAAATTAAAATGGCAATGGAAGGAATGTTAAAGCCCGAAACAAAAGAAGAAGTAATAGGCAATGTAGAGGTCAGAGACACATTCAAAGTGCCTAAAGTAGGCACAATTGCCGGATGTTATGTATTAACAGGAACCGTAAAACGCAGCTGTACAGTCAACGTAATCCGCGAACAAATTGTCATACATTCGGGCAAAATCGCTTCTCTTAAACGTTTTAAAGATGACGCGCGTGAAGTTTCCGCGGGATATGAGTGCGGTATAGGTCTTGATGGTTTTGATGATATTCAGGTTGGCGATAATTTTGAAATAATCGAAATTATAGAAGTGGCGCGCAAACTTAGTTCTTCCTAAAGGATCATCCCGAATATGCCTTCTTTCAGAATCGAACGTCTGGGTCAGATGATTCAGGAAAAAATAGGCGCTTTTATTCTGGAAGGAAAAATAAAAGATAACAGGGTTAGCTCATTTTTATCCATAACAAAAGTAGATGTTTCCAAAGACCTTTCCTATGCGGATGTTCATGTTTCAGATATCAGGGGCGGCGAGTGTGAAAAGGCAGTTTGCGGCTTAAAAAGCGCGGCAGGTTTTATACAGTCTCAGCTTGCTTTAACCATGCATATAAGAAAAATTCCAAAATTGCGTTTTCATGAAGATAAAAGTATCGGGGAAAGTTTCGATATAATAAAAAAAATAGAAAAACTTGTAGAGAGTGACTCCACGCCGCGCGAGAACTAAAAATGGAAGGCGGCTTAATATTACTTAATAAAGAATCCGGTGTCACATCTTTTGACGCTTTGCGTGATATAAAACGCGCTTTAGGAACAGGAAAGGTAGGTCATACAGGCACGCTGGATAAATTCGCGCATGGGCTTTTAATAGTGCTTGCCGGAAACGCTTTAAGGCTAAGCAAGTGGTTTACTTCCTGCGATAAAATGTATGAGGGCAGGATTCATTTTGGCATTGAAACAGACACGCTGGATCCGGAAGGCAGCGTAATAGCGGAAGCTAAAATACCGTCCCGGGAAGAAATAGAGCAGGTTTTAAAACAATTTACAGGTGAAATTTTACAGGCGCCTCCTCTATATTCCGCATTTCATATAAATGGAAAAAGAGCGTCAGAACTGGCAAGATCAGGCAAAACGGTAGAAATGAAAAAACGCCCTGTTACAGTAAAAAAACTGGAAATTTTATCATGGCAGCCACCGTTCGCGGATATACACGTACATTGTTCCTCAGGCACCTACATCCGCTCCCTTGCAAGGGACATTGCCCTTGCGGCAGGAAGCAGGGGGCATTTAAACTCCCTGTTACGGACACAGGTTGGAGGATTCTCTCACACAGAGGCACAAAGACACAAAGAAGAGCAAATAAAAATACACCCCATAGATAAATCAATAATAGCCACCCTGGGAATCCCCTGCTACGAAGCAACAGAACAGGAAAAAACACACATCATACACGGCAAACCCCTAAACCAAATCTTCCCTTTCCCCTCTTCCCCCTCTTCCCCCGCGTCCCCTGCGCCTCTGCGTCTCCGCGAGAACTCTTCCCAAAATTCATTAGCAATCTACAAAGCAGAAACCCTCATAGCAATTATCGAAAAAAACGAAGAAAAATGGAAATATGCCTTTGTTTTCAATCATAAAAAACTGTAAATTTCCAAAATAATTGTATATTACGATGTATTGACACTTTTTTAATTTTATGACAATATAATTACAAATTAGGAGAAAAAAAGATATGGCTTTAAAAAAAGAAAGCGCAGCATCAATTGTTGTCAAATTCGGCAAAAATGAAAAAGATACAGGCGCGACGGAAGTTCAGATTGCTCTTCTTACTGAACGGATCAATCAGCTTACAGAGCATTGCAAGCAGTTTAAAAAAGACAAATCCGCTCAGAGAGGACTTTTAATACTGGTTGGAAAAAGGCGCAGGATGTTAAAGTATATTCAGCGTATAAATCTGGATGGCTACCGCAAACTTATAAAAGAGTTGGGATTGCGTAAATAATGATGCAAAAAGTAACACTTACAGTCGCCGGTAAAGAATTAATTCTTGAGACCGGCAGAATTGCAAGACAGGCAAACGGCTCTGTTTTTGCGCAATATGCAGGTTCGGCAGTAATTGCAACAGTCTGCTGTTCATCGGAATCTGTAGAAGGTATTGACTATGTACCTCTTACAGTCGAATATAACGAAAAATATTATGCCGCGGGTAAAATTCCCGGCGGTTTTATTAAAAGGGAAAGCCGCCCAAAAGACAAGGAAATACTTGTTTCCCGTCTTATCGATAGGCCAATGCGTCCCTTGTTTGAAAAAAGTTTCGGGCGTGAAATTCAATTGATCCCTACAACTCTTTCTACAGATCAGATAAATCCCCCGGACATTCTTGCGATCATCGCGTCTTCTGCGGCTGTGCATATTTCTGACATTCCGTTTAACGGACCTGTAGCGGGAGTGCGTGTTTGTCAGGTAAACGGCGAGCTTATTGTAAATCCTACCTATGAACAGATAGAAAAATCCACAATGGAAATTATTGTCGCAGGGACTAAAGACGGCATTACAATGGTGGAAGGCGGAGCAAAAGAAGTAAGCGAAGAGCTGATGCTTGAGGCTCTTGATAAAGCGCATGCAATGATAAAAGAATTCTGCGCTTTACAGGAAAAACTGAGGGAAATTGCCGGAAAAGAAAAACTTCCCCTTATTGTGCCAACCTATTCACTGGAAAACGCGGATGCCATCCGTAAAGAAGCTTTCCCAAAACTGGAAAAAGCGTGCTTCCTGCCGACAAAGCATGAAAGACATGACGGCATAAAAGCCGTAAAAACAGAATATGCGGCTCTTCATGCAGCGTCTCTGGAAGATGAAAAACAGAAAAAACTTTTTAACGCGCTCTTTGAAGATATGCAGTACGAAATTTTACGCACTTCCATTTTAAATAACGGAAAGCGCGTAGACGGAAGAGGTCTTGAAGATATCCGCGGCATTACCTGCGAAATTGAGATCCTGCAAAGAACGCACGGCTCTGCGCTTTTTACGCGCGGCGAGACACAGGCTCTCGTTGTAACAACACTTGGAACTGTTTTTGACGAGCAAATCTTTGATGACATTGAAGGCGACAAGCGCGAAAACTTCATGCTGCATTATAACTTCCCTCCGTACTCTGTCGGAGAGGTCGGCAGAACAGGGACAGGCAGGCGCGAAATTGGGCATGGAAATTTAGCCCAGCGTTCCTTAAAAGCAATGATTCCTTCAAAAGAAGAATTCCCATACACAATAAGGGTAGTATCTGAAACAATGGAATCCAACGGCTCATCTTCCATGGCATCTGTATGCGGAGGCACTCTCTCCATGCTGCATGCCGGTGTACCAATTAAAAAACCTGTAGCGGGAATCGCGATGGGTCTTATAACAGAAGAAAACGGCAGCAGGTTTGCTGTGTTATCTGACATTCTGGGCGAAGAAGATCATCTTGGAGACATGGATTTTAAAGTTGCGGGAACCAAAGATGGAATTACCGGTTTTCAGATGGACATAAAAATCGCAGGTGTAAGCCCGCAGATTATGAGCAAAGCGCTCGATCAGGCAAAAAGCGGAAGATTGCATATTCTTTCTATCATGAATAAATGTATCGATAAACCTGTGGAGCAAATCAGCGAATACGCGCCTAAGATTGTTACATTGCGTATTGATATCGACAAAATAGGCGCTCTTATAGGACCCGGCGGAAAAAACATCAAGGCATTATGCGAACAGTATTCTGTAAAAATAAATACGGAAGACGACGGAACCGTTACAATATTCGGCAAAAACACGAAGGATGCAGAAGAAGCAAGAATTGCCGTTATGGGAATAGCCTCTGATCCGGAAATAAACAGGGTATACAACGGCGTTGTAAAGCGTATTATGGATTACGGAGCGTTTGTAGAAATACTTCCCGGCAAGGAAGGAATGGTTCACATAAGCAAACTTTCCAGGCAAAGAATCGCGAATGTTACTGATGTATTAAAAGAAGGACAGCAGATACCTGTAAAATTAATGGAAATTGATAAAATGGGACGGCTGAATCTTTCGTATATAGACGCGATTGATCCGGACGGCGCGCCGCCGCCGCAGGAAAACAAGCGAAGAGAAGAACGCCCAAGAAGTAATCACGGTCAGCGAAGATAAATTAAGTGAAGGTTTGCGGTGGTTATAAGATTTGTAAAAGCCCATGAACGCATAACCCTTCCTGAATACGAAAGCCAGGGTGCTGCGGGCATGGATTTACGCGCGTTTCTTGACGCGGATGTTATAATCCCGCCTTTAAAAAGAGTTAGAATACCCACGGGTTTAAAAGCGGAAATACCTCAAGGTTATGAGGCGCAAGTGCGTCCCCGTTCAGGGCTTGCCGCGAAATCCGGGGTTACAGTGCTTAATACCCCAGGTACAATAGATTCAGATTATCGCGGAGAAATTCAGGTAATTTTAATAAATTTGGGCACAGAAGATATTATAATTAAAGACGGGGACAGAATTTCCCAGCTTGTAATAGCGCCTGTCGTTCGGGCTGAAATTGCGCAGGCCCAGTCGCTTTCCTGTACCAAAAGGGGAATTGGCGGTTTTGGTTCAACCGGGGTTTAAAAGATGATTAAAGATGATTATCTGGAAAGCAAACGAGTAATTTCTCCCACCCTGTTCAGATATATATTTTCAGAAATGCTTTTTTCTTTTTTTATATGTTTTTTATTTTTCTTTTTTATTTTTTTTGTAAACCAGATACTGCTTATGGCAAAGGAAGTTCTTACAAAGCGAGTGCCCTTTGATCAGGTTTCGCTTTTAATACTTTTTTCTCTGCCTACAGTAATATCCATGTCCGCGCCGTTTGCGTCGCTTGTTGGAACTCTTATGACAGTAGGCAGGTTAACATCCGACAATGAAATTCTTGTAATGCTGTCATCGGGATTATCATATAAAACCGTATTTTATCCCGCAATTACAATTGGAATACTAATATCGTTATTATCGTTTTTTACAAATGATGTTTTGCTTCCTGCAGGTACAATTCAATTTAACAAACTATGGCGCAAGATACTTGTTTCTACCCCGGCGCTGGAACTTCAGGCAAATGCCGTAAAAAGATGGCAGAATACTGTAATTGTCACAGGCGGCGTTACGGGCAATGTTATAAATAATTTATTAATACTGGATAAAACAGATGACGGAGAACGCCGTGTAATCATGGCAAATACGGCAGAATTAAGGGACGGCGGAAGAGAAGGCTTAAGCCTTGATCTTCAAAGCGCTTTTATACATTCATCAAAAGAGATGGTAAGGGAAGATTATGATTACGCGAGGACTGAGCTGCTTCAATACTGGGTTTCAAATGATGATATTATACAGGCTGCCGTAAGCATAAGCCCAAGAGAAATGAGTTCAAGGGATGTTAATACACAGATAATAAAAAGAAGAGATGATTTGGCAGAAAGGGTAAATGACAGAAAAATTCGCGCCGTAAATCATGGTTTTCTGCTGGAGGGCGCATTAAGAGGCGGACCTGAGGCTGAAAGCTGGAACAGAAGAAATTCAATAGCCGCAAGTTACATGAGAGAAGCATCCGCGGTTAACGCAATTAAGAATGACAGAAACCTTACTATTTATGTAATAGAGATATACAGAAAATTCTCAGTCCCTTTCGGCGCGTTTTGTTTTGTATTTCTCGCGGTTTCACTTGGACTTATGGCTAAAAAGAGCGGGCAGACTGTAGGGTTTATTTTCGGCGTTATTATTTCTGTTGTTTACTGGTCGCTGCTTTTTATAGGACAGACAATGGGGCTTCGTGTAGGAACACCGCCGTTCTGGTCTATGTGGCTGCCCAATATATTATCTCTTGTAAGCGGAATAGCTCTTGCGATTATCAGGGTTAGGAAATGAACTCAAACAGAATCGCAAAAGTAATGCTATTGGATAGATATTTATTACGTCAGTTTTTCCCTATTTTTTTAATCGCTATTTCCATGTTTGTTTTTTTGCTTTTATTAATCGATCTTTTTTCCAATTTAGTGCGTTATTTAAACAATGAGGTATCTATCGCGGTTATTCTGCAAATAAGTTTTTATTTTATTCCCAAAAGTATTTCTTACGCAATGCCGATTTCCCTGCTCTTCGCGGCAGCCTATACGCTTGGGGATTTATACGCAAAAAATGAACTTACAACAGTGTTTTCATCCGGCATACCATTCTGGCGCTTCAGCATTTCTCTTGTAGCTGTAGGTTTGGCAGCCTCTGTTTTTTCTTTTTTTCTGGATGATAAACTTGTTATCCCGACATTAAAAATAAAAAATGAATTAACAAGACGCGCTTTAAGGCAGCATGTTACAGAATCAAATACCGATATTGTTATAAGGGCAAAAAACGGGCGTATCATTTACGCGGTTGACTATTTTGATTATGATAAACAGATTTTAAACGGCGTTATTATCGTAGAAATGGATGAAGAAGGAGAGTTTATTTCTGAAATACGCGCTCCTTCCGCCGAATGGAAAGAAACACATTGGGAATTCAGGAACGCTGTAATATATCAATATGTGGACGGTGTTTTACGGATAAGCCCCCTTGGTTTAAACGATTTATACAATGAGCATCCTGATACATTCAGGCGGCATGCTGTTGTTGTAGATGAACTTTCTGCAAGAGACGCTGGGCTTTTGGTTAAAGACCTGCGTTCAGCTGGACTTCCGTATTCTCAGGTACAGGCTAAATATTATCATCGTTTTTCTTTTGCCGCGGCATCTCTTATAGTAATGATACTTTCAATACCGATGGGCGGCAGATTCAGAAAAAACATACTTTTAATGAGCCTTTTTACAAGTCTTTCTGTCGCTGTAATTTATTATATTGCGGAAATGTTAAGCATGACATTGGCAGGTCTTAATTATATACATCCTTTTGTAGGAGCATGGTTTCCTGTTTTATTATTTATAGTTATAGGCATTCTTTTATTAAGGAGCGCCAAAACATAATGTTTTTTACCGTTAAAAAAAAAGACAGTTCGTGTTTAGCAAGAACAGGCGTGCTGCATCTTGCTCACACAGATGTGCAAACACCTGTATTTATGCCGGTGGGAACAAGCGCGGCGGTAAAAGCGTTAACATCAGATGATTTAAAACAAATAGGGTTTGATTTAATACTCTCCAATACATATCATCTTTTTTTAAGACCGGGTGATGATGTAATAAAAGAAGCCGGAGGGCTTCATCAATTTATGAACTGGGACAGAAATATACTGACAGATTCCGGAGGGTTTCAGGTTTTTTCACTTTCCAAACTAAGAAAAATTAAAAATGAAGGAGTCTGGTTTCAATCTCATATAGACGGCGCTAAAATATTTTTAAGCCCGGAAAAAACAGTAGAAATACAGGTAAATTTAAACAGTGATATACAGATGCAGCTTGATTATTGTTCTCATTGGGGAGCGTCAAGAAAAGAAGCGCAAAAAGCGCTTGAAATAACTGCTGATTGGCTAGGAAGGGCAAAAAATACATGGGATGAGGCGGTTTGTAACGGATACAAAGGAAGTCTGTTTAGTATAGTACAGGGAAATTTTTTTATGGATTTACGAAAAGAAAGCGCCGCGATTTGCTCGGAATCAGGAACAGACGGCATCGCGATAGGGGGGCTTTCCGTAGGGGAGCCTGCTGAACTTTTTTACGAAACCATGGCAGCGACAGCGGTATTGCTGCCCGAAGAAAAACCCCGTTATGTAATGGGCATAGGCACTCCCCAGTACATTTTAAGCGCCATAGAATACGGTATAGACATGTTTGACTGCGTACTTTTAACAAGAGAAGCCCGCAACGGCAGGGTATATACCCGAAAAGGACCGTTTTCCCTAAAAAGAAGCGATAACAGACTTGATTTTACGCCGATAGATAAAGAGTGCGGCTGTAAAGTTTGCAGGGAGTACTCCCGCGCGTATTTACGCCATCTTTTTAAAACAAAGGAGATACTTTGCTCCATGCTGGCAAGTTACCATAATTTGTACTTTATACAAGAACTTGTTAAAGATGCCCGCAAAGCCATAGAAGAGGACAGATTCCTTGCATTTAAAAAGGATTTTTTATCTAATTATGAAGAGGAATGAGAAATGATTGATTTTTTAAGAAAAAAAATTACCGCGAACTCGAACATTCGGTTCGAACACAAACCAACACGAACATGTTCGTTTGGTTCGTGGTTAATTCTTTTATTTGTTTTTATTAATATTAATCTTCATGCTCAACAGAATACTGAAGCCTCTCGCCTGGATATAATCAAATTTGGGACTGAGACAGAAATTGCTAATTTGATACAAACGATTAGAACAGAAAATGTTGATTACCTGGATGATGAACTTATTGCTTTGGTTGATAATACGCGCAACCAGAGGATACTTACCGGAGTATTTGGTTTTTTTGGAGAGCGTGAAAAGGCAGGGCTTGAAACCAGGGCTTTAAGGGCTATTACGGAAAGGGAGGATGAGACTAATGAGACTGTGCTTTCCGCGATTGATTATCTTGGCAGGATAAAGTCCGCGAAAGCAGTGCCTGTGCTAATAGAGATTTTGGATACCGAAGAAAGACGTTTTTTAAACGCCGGCTTCCGCGCGCTTGGAAGGGCAGGATCTGCCAGCGGCGAATTGGCGGATGAAGCAGCTGATTTTCTTATAGACTACTATAGCAACAGGGAGCCGGGCAATGAAAACCGCTCTGTTATAATTACCGCGATAGGAGCTACAGGCTCCAAAAAAGGGGTTAAGCTGCTTTCGGAAATCGCGGTGAACACAGACGAACGTATCCCCTTGCGTATTGCCGCACTTGACGCGCTATCCAAAACCGGCGACAGCGAAGGGCTGGATGCGGTTTTAACCTGCGTAGCCGCGTCAGATCCGAATGTGCGCTCCGCAGCAGTCGCCGCTTTAGGACCTTTTTCCGGTGACAGGGTAGACGCTGCCATTCTGGACGCGTTCCGTGATTCCTATTACAGATCCCGTCTTGCTGCGGCACAGGCAAGCCGTGAGCGGAAACTCGCAGCGGCAGTTCCGTTTTTAAAATTCAGAGCCGAACGTGATGATGTGCCCAATGTCAGAGACGAAGCAATCCGGGCGCTTGGAGCCATTGCAAATAATGAAGCAATAGAGATTCTTGAAAGCCTGTTTCTGGAAAGAAAAAATTCGGATCGTATCCGAATCCTTGCCGCCGATATGCTGATGAAAAACACAAACGGAAAAGATTTTAGTAAACTTGTAATTGAGCTAAATGAAGCAAAAACCAAAAATCAGAATAATCTTTACAATGGTTTTTTGCGTATTGTAGGAGAAACAGTAATAGAAGGAGACAAGACAGAAATTACAAATATAGCAGTCAGGTTTTTTCAGACAGGAACTGTTATGGAAAAATTATACGCTCTTGATATAGCCGCAAATAATAATTTAACAAGCCTTAGGGAGCATATTATAACTCTTACAAAAGACAGAAATGAAAGTATAGCAAGAAAAGCAAGACGCATAGCGGAAGGGCTGGGAATAGAGCTTGAATAAATATAAAGATATATTTTCAAAATGTTTTCCCTGCGAAATTGATATCCGCTATGAAGAGCCGATGAGTGAACATACAACTTTCAAAGTCGGCGGTCCCGCCGATTGCTGGATATATCCTGTTGGAGAAGGTTTTACTTCATTTTGCGTTGATCTGCTTACCCATGCGCGAAAAGATAATATCCCTGTTTTTATTTTGGGCGCGGGAGCAAACATCGTTGTATCAGACAATGGAATAAGAGGCATTGTTCTGGATATGAACGACTGGACAGGGGAGAGCGTATGGTCAATAAGCGCGGGAGAAGAAGAAATTATTTTAAAAAGCGGAACATCAATAGACGCAGCCTGTGATATTGCAGCAGCGGCGGGTTTATCAGGGCTTGAATTTCTTGCGGGAATGCCCGGCACAATAGGCGGCGCCCTCTGGATGAACGCACGCTGTTACGGCAAAGAAATTGCAGATGTTTTAAAGTGGATAGAAGTTATCGCAAAAGATGAACATAACGAATATACAATAAAAAGAATCGAAATTGAAACTATTATAAATTCCTTTGGTTATAAAAAAAGTCCTTTTCAGGAAATGGACTGTATAATTATAAGCGCTTCTTTTAATTTAAAAAAAGGTGAAAAAGAAAAGATATTATTGGAAATGGATAAAAACCGCGAAGACCGTTATGAAAAAGGCCATTATCAATTCCCCAGCGCGGGCTCCGCTTTTAAAAACAATCAACAGTTTGGAAAACCAACAGGTCAAATAATAGACGAACTTGGCTTAAAAGGCATGAAAAAAGGCGGTGCGCAGATAGCCCCCTTTCACGGCAATATCGTTATAAATACAGGTAACGCGAAAGCTTCTGATATCCACGCTTTAATGGACGAAGTTGCCGCAAAAGTAAAGGAAAAAACAGGATTTATTCTGGAGCCGGAAGTTTTGTTTGTGGGCGGCTAGCTAAAAAATGAGTTGTTAATTTTCCAATAGTCATTTATAATAAAGCTATGAATAAAAGAAAAATGCCGATTGGCGGAATACAGACATTCAGCGAGCTTCGAAGAAATTATGATGTATATGTAGATAAAACCAGGCACATTTATGAAATGGCTGACAGGTATAAAGCCGTATTTCTGTCCCGACCGCGGCGTTTTGGGAAATCTGTTTTATGCTCCACAATAGAGACTTTATTCAAAGGACAAAAAGAGTCCTTTGCAGGGCTTGATATAGAAAAAAAAGACTGGGAATGGAAAGAATATCCTGTGATCCATATTGGATTGGTGGCGGATGATTTTACAAAAAATGGGGAAGAAACGCTGATTGGTACCATAAATATTCAATTAGACAATGTTTGCAAGAATTACGGTATATCTGTGGATAAAAACAGCAGTATTGCAAATAGATTTGCCCGTATTATAACAGAGCTTTCCGGGAAACCTGAAAGAGTTGTTATTATAATCGATGAATACGATAACCCGCTTTTAAACACTATTGATCAGCCGGAAATAAATAAAAGACTGCGGGAAACATTAAAAGGCTTTTACAGCGTAATTAAACAGTATGACGCGTTTATACGCTTTTCTTTTATTACAGGTATTACAAAGTTTTCACAAGTAAGTTTGTTTTCCGGAATGAATCAGGTAAAAGACATTTCTATGATGACGGAATATAGCGACATTTGCGGAATAACGCAGGAGGAGCTTGAGAGCACCTTTAAACCGGAAATAGATATGTATGCAAAATTACACGACGGACGTGAAAAATATCTTTTTAAACTAAGAGAATATTACAATGGCTATTTTTTTACAAAGGATCAAATATCAGTATACAATACTTATGGATTATTAAATCACTTTGATAACTATGCCGGATTTGAACCGTATTGGAGTAAAACCGGCTGGCCTTCATTTGTGATTAAATACTTTGAAATGAAAAATGTAAATGCGGCAGAGATTGAAGAAGCAGAAATGGAAGCCGATGACTTTAGCGACTACAGGGATGATACGATAACGCTGTTTCCTTTATTGTACCAGGCAGGATATTTAACTATTTCCGGTTATGATGCTATAACAGGTTATTATAAATTGAATTACCCGAATGTCGAAGTACGCCAGTCTTTGGCAAAATTCCTTTCAAGGCAATATTCCAAAACAGATGAAATATTAAAAAAATCCACATCTTCAAAGCTGGTAAAATCTCTTTTAGAAGGAAAACCGCAGGAATTTTTTACAATGCTAAAAATGTATCTTAACAAGGTTGACTATTCCCTTAGCAGCAAAATAACCGAATACTACTTTGAATTCGCGGTTTCCAATATAATTAATATGCTTGGTTTACGCTGCTGCAACGAAGTGCATACCGCAAACGGCAGAATAGACAGTGTAATTTTCGCTGGGCAATACATCTACATTTTCGAGTTTAAAATAGACAAACCTGTAGAGGACGCAATGTGGCAAATCGAAGATAAAGACTATGCTTCGATATACGCTGACAGCGGAAAGAAACTTGTTAAAGTTGGGGTTGTTTTTAGCCGCGAAAAGCGTAATATCGTTGAATGGGCTGTATAAACCTACAAAGTGGGAAAACCGCTTACATAGTTAGAAAATAGTTATACATTGTTAGTTTAAATACTTCCCTTTTATTTAATAGTATGATAGTATCTAACTAGAGGTGGGTTTTAAAAAAAGGAGGTGCTTTTTTTTACCACGAACCGCACGAACGGGGGAGGGGTTGGGAAGGACTCACACAAAGGCACAAAGGGCGCAAAGACACGGGGAGAGAGGAAGAAGGGGGGGTTGGGAATTTATATGTCCCTTTAAATTCCCATTTTCATCCAGAAAATATCCCGCCAGACGCAGGGATTAATTTCATTTCATTATAGTATTATTTTAATAAATATAGTCATGTTACCTCAATAAAATGTTCGTTTTAATGAAGATGATAATGATTTTCAGCCCATGCAAAGCATACTGTTTACCCCATAAAATCAGCGGACAATTGGGAATTTAAAGGGACGTTTAAATTCCCAATTTGCTAAAAAAAGGGGAGATAACAATGAAAAAAGAACAAAGAACAAAGAGCAAAGAACAAAGAATAATGAAAAAAACTAGGAAAAAGCCGGTTCTCTCTGCTCTTTGTTCTCTGTTCTCCGTTAACTGCTCTTTGCTCACTGTTCTCTGCTCTTTGCTCATTGTAAGCTGTGATGTTGATCATGATTTTATGCAAAGGATTGATGATGAAGTAGCATGGGCAAATGCGGCGAAGCTGAACGTCAGCATTGCATACCCTGCTGCGTGGGGAACAAGCAATCCGGTACAGGGTAATATCTCGCCGAATGTCAGAGATATTCGTTTAGGACATGACAGAAACTTTACGATTGAGTTTACACCTGATACGGCATTTACACTTACAGGATGGCTGGCGTACCCCACATCTGAATTAACCGTAGAAAAATTAGGCGGCATCTGGATCGAAACCCCTGAAATTCTTTTTGACCCCGTTATGGGCGCTGTTCATCTATTACCAAGTGAAATAACTTTGCCAAACCCTAATTCCAGCAGCGGTAATTTTACTTTTATTTTGCATACTACTGTTCCTGTCACT
>WQXG01000008.1 GCA_009784975.1 Treponema sp. | reverse complement strand
TCATTATTCTTTGTTCTTTGCTCATTGTTCTTTGTTCTTTTGTCTTTGTTCTTTGTTCTTTTTTCATTGTTATCTCCCCTTTTTTTTAGCAAATTGGGAATTTAAACGTCCCTTTAAATTCCCAATTATCTGCTGATTTTATGGGGTAAAACGTAAGCTCGGTGTAGGCAGAAAATAGTTGTTATGTTCTTTAAAATCAACATTTTATGGAGGCATCTTGACTTTTTTTATTAAAATAATGCTATAATAGTATACAAATAATCCTAGCTGACCGCGGGATTTTTTCGGGCTAAAAATGGGAATTTAAAGGGACATATAAATTCCCAATCCCCCCTCTTCCCCCTCTTCCCCCTCTTCCCCTTCTTCCCCTTCTTCCTCCGCGTCCTCCTTCAAACCTTCGGTTTGCAGTCTGCGCCTCCGCGTGAGTCCTTGGCAATCTTCCCCTCCGTGTCTTTGTGCCCTTTGCGCCTCCGCGTGAGTCCTTCCCAATCCCCGCAAACTATTCAAACAAAATTGCAAACCAATGCTGAGGATTACTCTGCTCCTGAGCAATAAGACCAATATCTATTTTAGCCGTGGTCTCCGCCACAAGCCACTGTGTTCCGTATGCATCAAAACGCGCTCCGGCGCCTGGAATATCCGCAAGACCCATGGCATGGCTGTATTGATAGGACAACATCATGGCAGAGCGGATATTTGCGTTTGAAAGAATAATCGCAAAAAGCATGGAGTGACTATCGCAGTCGCCGCGCCCTTCTGTGACAGCAGTTACAAGATTTAAAAAATCACTGTCTGTAATAAAACGTTCGTATTTAAAACCCTGAATAAAGGCAAGAACCCTTTGGGCAAAAGATCTTTTTTGATCATCGTTTAAAACAGAAAAACCGCCCAGGTTGTCTGCGATAACAGACACAGCGTCTTTAATACGATCATAGGAATCGCGGTACACAAAACGGTAATAACGAATACTCGCATCCTGCAGAAACGGCGTATTAAGATACGCCTGGCAAATTAGAAATTCACGTTCAATTAAAACCTGCGCTGCTTCCGCATCGTTCTCGTAAATCATAACGCTAAGACCGTCCCCAAGACCGCTTAAAGCAAGAGGAGTTCTTTTTGCCTCTCCGCGCGGATAACTATATTCCGTAACCGGACCCGGATAAAGACATTCTGCCGCTGTTGGAGCAATTGAATCCAGCGCGGATAAATGAAAAATTTCCAGTTCCTTTTTTTCTGCGGGACAGTATGAAAGAGCGAGCAGCATGGGGACCGCCCCCGGCGAGGATTGACTTCCAAGTTCAACAGCAAGCCCCCAGCCGTCATAACCGCCAAAAGTCAATTTTATAATAGCCGCTTGTTTGCCGTTATATTTAAAAAAATCAACATCGCCTTTATTTTGCAGTCTTCTGTTTACATCTTCTGCCAAATCCAGCATGGTGTTAAAAACACCATTGTAGACCACCAGATCAAGCCGTAAACCTTCAGGTCCCGCAAACGAAAAACGATCCCTTGCGTTTCCATCAATATATTCATAACCCTCCGGAATATCGATATAAAAACCCCATGTAGGCGAATACATGGATTCTGCAGACAGAGTCCGCAAAACCAGAATAAAAATTAACAGCAAAAAATGTTTTTTCATACTAACTTTAATTATCTTCCAATAATCGATAATGCACAACAGAGCAAATAATGATATTATAAAACAAGTGAAAAACATAGAAATTCTGTACGAAGATAACAGTTTGATAATTGTCAATAAACCGGCAGGGCTTGCCGTACAGGGCGGAAAAGGAGTGAAAACTTCACTGGATAAACTTCTCCCCGCCCTTTTGGTACACCGGCTGGACAAGGACACTTCCGGGGTACTGCTTACCGCAAAGGGGCAGGAAGCCGCTTCTAATTTTTCCCGGATTTTGGGCAGGGGAAGCCCCAGCGCGGTAAAAATGTATATTGCCGTTTGCAAAGACAAGCCCGAAAAAGACGAAGGGGTTATCAAGGACGAACTGCTTATCCGCGGCAAAGTAAAAAAGTCAGAAACCCGATACAGGGTAATTTACAATGGAACATTGCCGGTAGAAAACATGAAATATTCCGTTTTGGAACTGGAACTTGGCACGGGAAGAATGCATCAAATCCGCCGCCATCTTGCCATGAACGGAAATCCGGTCCTGGGCGATGACAAATACGGCGATTTCCCCCTAAATAAAAAATTATACAGGGAAATGAAGCTAAAACGGCTGTTGCTTCATGCTTCCCGGCTGATTATCAGGGAAAACAATATCGATATTCATGCTCCGCTGCCGGAATACTTCAAGCCTTTTATGCCATCATAACAAGCTTTGTAAAAGCAAGCTTGTTGACATTTTTAAGAATTTTATATGATAATGGTAGACAATTGGCTGTCTGCGGCTGTCGCCGGCAACCTGTCCATTATTTAAGGAGTAAATCTAATGATTGAAAATCTGTTTTTTGTTGGTTTCCTGGGAGCAGCCGTTTCGCTCTTATTCGCATTCTTCCAGGGACGCAAGGTGATGAAGTACGATGAAGGCAATGATGTCATGAAAAAGATTGCCAAAGCCATCCGTACAGGTGCGGACGCATATATAAAGCGTCAGTACACTACAGTTGCCGCTTTTTTCGGCATCATGTTCCTGGTTTTGCTGGTGCTTTCAATAGCCAGTGACGGTAATCTTGTTAACCGGTTTACGCCTTTTGCTTTTTTATCGGGCGGGTTTATCTGCGGGCTTTGCGGTATTATCGGTTTGAAGGTTGCAACAAGGGCAAATGTCCGCACCGCTCAAGCCGCAACCAAAGGTTTGAACAGAGCGCTTCGGGTAGCTTTTTCATCCGGGACGGTCATGGGTTTTGTTGTCAACGGATTCCAGGTACTCGAAGTTATTACATGGTACACAATTCTCAGGTTTGTGTTCGGCGCCAGCGATGAAGTTATAGCGCAAACAATGATAACCTTCGGAATGGGCGTTTCGGTCATGGCAGTATTTGCGCGTGTCGGCGGCGGTATCTTCACCAAAGCAGCCGACGTAGGCGCAGACCTTGTAGGAAAAGTCGAAGCGGGAATTCCTGAAGACGATCCGCGTAACCCCGCTGTTATTGCTGACAATGTTGGCGATAACGTTGGCGACGTTGCCGGAATGGGCGCAGACCTTCATCAATCTAACTCTGGCGCTCTTGTAGCAACCGTTGCTATAGGTTTTGCCGCAGGGTACGGTGTTGCAGGTATGTTACTCCCAATCATTGTATGTATAATCGGTGTATTGATGTCGATTGTCGGTACATTCTTTGTGCAGACAAAAGAAAAGACTGATCAAAAGACGCTTTTAAATGCTCTGCGCAGAGGCGTATTTATCGCAGGCGGTCTTGCAGCTATCGGAACTTTACCGGCAATATTATTTATTGCAAGAAATGCGCAAAATGCCGGCCGCATGGAAGAATTCGCCTTTGGTATTTTCGGCGCGGTAGTTGTAGGTATTGTCTCCGGTTTTATAATCAGCTATTTAACAGAGTATTATACTTCAGATGCCTCAAAGCCGACACGTGAGCTTGCAGAAGCAAGTAAAACCGGTTCTGCAACCCTTATAATCGGCGGTTTGTCCCTGGGCATGAAATCTGTTACCCTGCCAATGTTAACAATTTCGGGCGCTGTTCTTGCCGCGTATTTTGTTTCCGGCGGTTACGCAAGTTTTAACGCAGGACTTTACGGCATAGGACTTGCCGCAGTAGCCATGCTTGCTACAAACGCCATCATCCTTGCTACCGATGCCTTTGGTCCAGTTGCAGATAACGCAGGCGGTATCGCGCAAATGGCTAATCTGCCCCCTGAAGTGCGTGAACGTACCGATGCCCTTGACTCATTAGGCAATACTACAGCCGCTACAGGAAAAGGTTTTGCCATCGCTTCAAACGCATTCACAGCTCTTGTACTTTTGGTTAACTATGTAAATCTGGTAAATAACAAGCTTATAGAAGCAGGAAAAGAGGTGCTTAATCTCTCTGTTATCAATCCGCCTGTTTTAATAGGTTTCTTTTTCGGTGTTGCAATGGTATTCTATTTCTCCGCTCTTTGTATCTCCGCTGTTCAGCGCGCGGCAATGAAAATCGTAGATGAAGTAAGACGCCAGTTCAGAGAAATTGTAGGTTTGCTGGAAGGCAAAGAAGGCGTTCAGGCAGATTATGCAACCTGTGTTGATATTTGCACAAAAGGCGCTTTAAAAGAAATGATCGCTCCTACCCTGATTGTTATCGTTTCGCCGATTCTTACAGGTTTTATATTAGGCGCGGCTGGCGTTGTTGGTTTCCTCGCAGGAACCGTACTGGCTGGTTTTGCCTTAGCGGTATTTATGCTCAATGCAGGCGGCGCGTGGGACAATGCGAAAAAGTACATAGAACGCGGCAACCTCGGCGGCAAGGGCAGCGAACAGCACAAAGCAGCAGTCATTGGCGACACTGTCGGTGATCCGTTAAAAGATACGGCTGGTCCGTCGTTTAACAACGTTATGGTGCTTGCGACCACAGTTGCTATTGTGTTTGCTGGTGTGACTATTGCGTTTTCGATCATGTAGTTAGATACAGAAATGTATGCCTAAAAATTTTACTTGGGGTCCTGTCAGCGGCCAAAAAGCACCGTGCGCTATGCACACGGCACTTTTTGCCCCTGACACCCCTCAAGTATTTTACCAGGCATACATTTCTGAAACCGATGGGCGGGCGACCTTACCATTGGTACCACATTAAACGATAAATAAGACATAAATATCTCACTTATCTACCGACACTATTTCCTGTGTCTTTTTTATTCATATTAAACATTCTTTTTTCATAATCTCTAACATTTCTGACTAAGGTGTCTTTTATTTCTTTAACAGACAAAGGATCATTTATCATTTTAATAGATTTCCAAGAATCTAATTTAACATCATCAAAATAAACCATGCTTCTTATATAGTGAATAGGATTTTCTGTTTCATATTTTTTCTTAAAATTTTCAATTATAGTGTCAATAGGTATTTCTTTTAATAAATAAAATAAATCAACAAAATCTTTTGCTTCATATCCTCTAGTTCCAGTAGCAGACATTTTCATAGCCGCAATATCATTTTTTCCTATAATATGTAATCCTTCTTTTGTTTTTATTACTGGTTCAATTAAATCATAAGGATATTGAACAAAATCAATTTTTAACTCTTTATCAGGAAAATATAATTGATATATTGCTTCGCCATCATTTAATATTTCAACATTTTTTTGTATTTTTTTTGCATATTCAAACAATTTTTCTTTATCCAGTTTATCTTTTGTAAATAAATCAATATCATCAGAAATACGATGTCCAATTTGCAACGACAATGAAGTTCCACCTACTAAATGGAAATTATCAAAATAAGGTTCATTTTGATATTGTAACAATGTTTTCCATAAGAAATCATTAACTGTTTTATTAAATATATTCAAAACAAACCTCTATTATTGTATGCTTTAAATGATTTTATATTTATTTCAAATAAAACGCTTAAAAAATTCATTATTTTTTTATTCAAATATTTTATTTGAATCACTTCTTCTTTTATTATATCCCATCCATAATAGTTAAATAATTCAATATGATCATCTTGACTGCCAAAACTTAATACTTTAGTTATAATATACCTTTTACTTTTATCCAAATCTAATTTTGAACTATCTTGTTCCCAAAAACATCTTTTTGAAAAAACAGGGAGTTTTTTATTCATTATCAGGCTCCTTTTCTATCTTTAATCTCATTATAAATAACAGGTTTAATCTCTGCTGCCTGTTCTATAAGCCTATAAAACAGTTTACCACGACTTGCCGATGTTCGTCTATTAAATCTAAATGTATACTCATCAAGGTAGTAAGCCATGTGCTGCTCAGATACAGACCCTTGCAAAGTGCCCAAAATCTACCTTTTAAGTAAAGATACTACAAAAGGAATTTTTACAAAATTCTGTAGAATCATACTACCGGAACAGGCGCAGGAAAACTTTTTGGAGCGGGGTGAGGGCTAGAGGTTCGTTTTTAGACGGCTGGGTTAATAACTGAGCCAGTTCGATTACAGTGGTTTCTATTACTTTTCTATTTTCTCTGGAAAGCGGCTCGACACAATCTGCTATTGAACGCGTTTCGGGGCTTAATTGCCGCTGTGTTGTTTTATTATTTGCTTTTCTCTTCCCGGTCACCAGATACTCAACAGATACATCAAGCACCTGAGCAATCAACACCGCTTTATCCGCCGGCGGCATACTGGCATTGGAAAGCAGGTAATTATCTAATGTTTGTTTTGGAATACCGGTTTTATGGGCTAATTCTTTAACCGGCATCCCTTTATATTCAAGTTCTCCTTTTAGATTTTCGTTGAACCCCATAAAAGAATAATATCCTGTTTTGGGTAATTAGGTACTTGTAAATATCTTGAATTGGCTATATCATAACACTATCTATATCTAGACAAGTCATCATGACCATTTGACGTTATTTAAAGGAGTGTTATAATGAAAAATACAATAAATCAGGAGGCAGCACAATGATTAAAAAAATAGTATCAATCTTTTTTATTTCAGTTGTATTTACTTTATTTCTTACCTGTAATACATACCAAATAGGCGGATCGTATGCGGTAAAAGAAGGAGCGTCTTCTTATGGCGTATCTTTGGGCGGAGATTTTATAGAATATTTGGAAAGTTCATTATATATGTACGCAAATATCAATGAAACTTTTGATATACTGGGCTTTGGATATGAAATTGGCTTAAAATATCCTTTTTATTTAGGAAAAAACCGTATAGGTATTTTTCCCATGGCAACGTTTGAAACCCAATATCTTAATCCGTTTTCCAATGGTCAATGGGGTTTGGGAATTAAATTCGGCGGAGGTCTGGAATTAAATTTGTCTCCTTCCCTGTTTATTCGCGGCACTTTTCTTTACCAGCCGGAGTTTACCACTTTTTTAGATGGAAATCCCGGGTATAACATTAATGCAAGCCTTGGTTTTAGAACAAAAGATGATCCTGTCCGCAGAAAATTAACTCAGGCAAGAAATGAACGGCAAAGGACTCAAAGTGAACAAGCAAGAAGACAGGAAGCAAACAGATCAGAACAAGATAAAGTTCGGGCTTTGCAGCGAGCAATATCTTCTAACCCCAATAGCGCAAAAGCGCATTATGATATGGGTATGTATCATGTATCAAATAGAGATAATGTTCTTGCCGCAGCTTCCATGGCAAGAGCGCTGGAGCTGGACCCCGCTTACCGGCATACAGGAAGGTCGCATTATACTCCAAGCAATGCGGCAACCTTTGGCATTCAAACAACATCTAATTTTTCATTTGAAGATTATTCTTTAAATTATTATCTTGCCTGTATGTATTTTGATGCAGCAAATGGAACAGGCACTGACCCAAATAAATTTGTGCCTGCAGCAGAAAAACAAAGCACTTTAGAAAAAACGCTTGCCACATATCGCAGGGGTTATGAAATAGATATAACAGGCGGAAAAAACAACAACAGAAATTTAAGAGCTGTATATCTTGGATTTATTGCAAAAACACTTGATTTAATGGGCAGAAGAGATGAAGCATCTTCGATGTATGTTGAACTTTCAAGAACAACAACAGTAACCGATGATATAGCTTTCCGCGCAGCAAGCGCAAGCAGGGGGCAAAGCTTTTTTGTAAGCGCCAGAGGCAATGATAATAACGATGGTCTTTCCGAGGCAACAGCGCTGCGCTCACTATCACTGGCTTATGAAAAAGCAACTGCCGGAAGAATAAAAGTAATTACTGTTATTGGAACATTAAATCATCAGAGTGAAGGCGAAAAAACAAGTGACACCGCTGTATTTGATTTTTCTGGAACAAGCAATAATGAAATCTTAATTACCGGAAAATGGGGCGCAACACGCGCTGTGCTTTCCGGAGCCGGTTCCAGAAAGAATGTTGTAAGTATTTTATTAGGGGCAGTCAGGTTTGAATATATTGAAATCTCAGGCGGCGAATTAAATTCGGAAAATAAAAACGGCGATGGAATATTAAATATGAACGGGGAGTTAAAAATAGGTCAAGGAGCGGTTATCAGAGGAAACAAAGGAACTGGTATAGTGAATTTATTAGGAGATCTTACACTTGCAGGCGGTGATATTCGGGACAACGAAAACAGAGGGGTAAATAACTCTGGAACATTTGTAATGCAAAGCGGCACAATCAGAAATAATAAAAGTACAGAAAGCGGCGGCGGTGTGATGAACTTTATGCTTTCTAATTGCAGTTTTACTATGTCAGGCGGTACTATCTCCAATAATACTGCCGCAAAAGATGGCGGAGGTGTATTTACCAGGAATAATTTTACCATGTCAGGCGGCACAATTTCCAATAACACTGCTACAGAGGACGGCGGCGGTGTTAGTTTTGGAAATAATTTTATAGATGCAGTATTTACAATGTCAGGAGGCTCAATAACAAATAACAGAGCAAGATATGGCGGCGGTGTTTATATAGTCGGAATAAGCGACGAAAGAAAAGAAGAAGTGGGTAATAAAATATTCAGACAGAGCGGCGGTTCAATTACCGGAAACAGCGCCAGAACAGTTGGCGGGGTATTCGTCGGACGCAATTCAAGTTATAACAGAACAGGCGGAACAGTCACCAACAATACGGCAACACACCATTTTACTGACAGACTGTCAGGTTCCAATGATAATGTTACCAGAATGCCCGGCTCTTCGGGTTCAGGCAATTAGGTATAAAACTGCCCTTGCGGACAGTGTATTAATTTAAAGGAGTTCTATATGCAGAACAAACTTACGCCGAAAGTATCGGCACTTATCGGTATTATCGTTTTAACAGCGGTAATGTTATTGACATTGACAGGCTGTATGTCAATGGGAGTAAAAATGGCTCAGGCCCATTACAGGGATTGGGGAGTTTATGATTCTTCTGTTGCTTCAGATCAGCTTAGCGAAATAAGATTTATGTTTGTTAACATTAAATCGTTTAACGGTAACTCCGTTAACTGGGGTACCAGAGCAAACAATCAGGGGTTTGTAAAAGTTCCTTCCGGCACAAATACATTTGTATTGGACTGGGTTGAAGAAATTACGCGTCTTTCAGGCGTAGACTATAATTCTGTAAGAGGCTCTGTTACCTATAGATACACAACTACAACATCAAGCCTTAGCAATATTATTTTCCCGGATGTTGAAATGCTGCCGGGGCACATTTATTTTGTAGGCGGCGGGAAAGGAGCGGACGGACAGCTCAGAATTTGGCTTCTGGATCAGACATATACGCCATGCGGTTATTACGGCGATGTTGTAGCGGATCCGCCCAAAGAATCCAATACACCTGCCAAATTCGACGGAACCTGGAAAAACATGTATGACGAATCTTTTGAGTTCGCGGGAAACACATGGATTCAAAAATTACCTCCATTGACCGGCTCCAACACAGGACCAAATGAAGTGCGCATAAGAGGAACACTCACAGATGACGGCGAATATATTACCCTGTACGCAACAGACACTTCCATAGACGGCGGAAGATGGTTCAACATTAAAGCAATGAGACAGGCATACATATGGAAATACGCGCTTGACGGCAATAATTTACAAATGGAACTCCCATTCTTTATGCCGGAAATGACATATACAAAGCAGTAAGGCAACAGGCAGCTGCTACCAATTCTTACCATAGGTTTCAGAAATGTATGCCCAGAAACATACTTGCCGGCCGACAGGACCCCAAGTATAATCTTTAGGCATACATTTCTGAGCTGCTGCCGGTTTAATGTGCTGGTGCCAAATCTTTTAATTTTTCACCTATTACTTCATCAATAAAAGCGTTAATACTCTTACCGTATAATTTAGCCTGTTTTGCAAGTTTGTAATGACGTTCTTTGCTTGTACGATAAGTTATGCTTCCTTTAAAATCTTCCAATTTAAGAGGTTCTGGAATTTCCATTTTATTATCAAGACTTGTTGTTACATAAGAAACAATAGCTTCTTTAAGATTTGCCAAAACTTCCTCTCGAGTTTGACCGCATGTCATATTACGTTCAAGTTCAATTATGCTGCCCAAAAAACAACCGTCAACATCAGACCATTCAATTACGTAAGTGTAAGGTAATTTTAAATAATAATTTAAGTTTTTTTTAGTCATTCTTGTACCCCTCGTTTTTCAACGCTTCTTGCAACTTTTCTATCAAGTATGTTTTCAACGGCTTCTGAGTTATAACAATTGTAACCGACTGTCGGTTTGGTTTTCTAAAAGTGAGATGAGAACCGCTAGTTGGTGTCGAAACAAATCCAAGCTTTTCAAGAATCTTTGCAGCTTCATCAGGAGTTATATCTAGTTTGCCTTCAAAAATTCTTTTAATTAGCTTGTCTTTTTTACCCATTAATTTAATGATAGCATATATGCTATCATTTGTCAAGTGAAGTCGGAACATGCAGCCGGTGCTGGCTCTATTTAATCAAATTCACTATCTCATTGAAGGAATCGTCAAAGGCTCTTTTTATTTTTACCATTTTTTTGACTGCTTCGTTGGGGGTAATCGGCTTTTGAATGGTATTTTCCAATGGTAATAATAATTGAAAAGTATCTATTTTAAGAGCATCGGCAAGGCTTTCAAGGGTATTATCGCTTACCCATGTCCTGTGGCACTCAATGCTATTTATGGTTTGCCATGACAAATCTGCTAATTCAGCAAGTTTTTCCTGTGATAGACCAAGCATTTTACGGTGTTTTTTTAGATTTGACGCTAAAATCCAGCGTAAAGCGGTCTTTTTGCTCTTCATATATGATTAATTATACATTCATTCAACTAGTTGTTGACACGTATTCTTATAAATGATATTATATTAGTATTATTAGGGGGTAAAGATTATGATTAAAAAGGTAAAAAATATGAAAAAAAGATGTGTTTGTTTTGCTTTAGCGATAAGCTTGCTTTTTGGCTTTACAGGCTGCATTTCATCAAAAACCCATATGCCTTTATCGCAAATACCGAATCCTCAAGTTATTGAACAAATTACTACAAGTTTTGAAATTAACGAAAAAATTGGTATTGGTTTTTTAGGAGTTATGGGTTTAATAGTAGTTGGCGTAGGAAGCTATATAATGGCAAATCCAGGACCCGGTTACGAGAGCCAGATGCTTTTGATAGGCTCTATAACATCCGGAGCCGGATTGGGATTATCTTTAATTCAATACCTTGCAATTAATTCAGGTAAATCACGGAGAATAACCGCGGCTGCCAGAGAAGCTTTGCTGGATGCTGCAAGACAAAGACATCCTGAAGAAGAAATCGATATTCGCAATATAAACATTGAGTATGTTCAACCGTCAGGCAAATCTTATTTATATAACGCTACAGGGGTTGTTATTAAGAAAAATTATTAGTGTTTCAGAAATGTATGCCCAGAAACATACTTGCCGGCCGACAGGACCCCAAGTATAATCTTTAGGCATACATTTCTGAGCTGCTGCCGGTTGATTTTTCACGCTAATTCCCCTACAATAACAATTATGAAAAAACTAACATTATTTTTATTATTCACAATCATCTGCACAGCGGCTTTTGCTCAATTTCAGGTTGTTGTGCCGGGAGCGGACGGGGAAGCGGCTTTTACTTATCAGGCTAATGCTCCAGATCCTGTAATCAGGCAATTGCCAAGGGAAATAACTTCCCGGCGGCAGAATGCTCCGCTTGAGTTTATTCAGCTTCTTGCAGATTATATAAATGAAAAAGCAGAATGTGAATACGACAAAGTAAAAAAAGTGCATGACTGGGTTGCGCTTAATATCAGATACGATACTCAATCTTATTTTTCCGGGCGGTATGCGCCGCAGGATTTTACTTCCGTAATCAGGCGCGGCAATGCGGTGTGCGCAGGTTATGCAGAAGTATTCAAATATATCTGCGATATACTTAAAATAGAATGTAATATAATTAACGGCTACGCCAGAGGTTACAGCAGCAGCCTGTTCAGATTTACAGATGTTACAAACTCGAATCATGCGTGGAATATGGTTACGATAAACGGAAAAAGTTATTTGATAGATACCACATGGAATGCAGGTTATGTAAGCGGACAGGGATTTCAGGCAAAATACAGAACCGACTATCTTTTTATAAACCCTGCTATTTTTATTTATGATCATCTTCCAACATACAGCGTTCATCAATTGCTGGAGCAGCCTCTGAGCGCGGAAGAATTTGATAATCTTCCTTTTTTAAAACCGGAATTTTTTCAGTCGGTAAAATCATGGCCGCAGGAGCTTACAAGAATAACCGAAATAACAGAAGAAGATATACTTGAATTTGAAATGAATGAAGGATACGAATTAAATTATATCTGGTTTACGCAGTCGGGAACAAGAATAAGCAGTCATTTCCCTGCCAGAATAGCCAGGTTTGGCATCCCAAAGCAAAGGACAGGCAGGCTGTTGCTGCGAATCTATGTTAAAAAACCGGGAGACCGAATGTACTGGAGCTGCGGAGAATTTGGTTTTCAGATTAAGTAATTTCGCGTAAAATAAAATCGCAGGAACGCTTTATCCCTGAAAACATCCCAAGCATTGACTTTAAATATGCGCAAAATGGATCATTGTCTTCCAATGCGAGCGCATCCTGTGCGGGCGAAGACATAAAATCTGCTATTTTTTTAACTTCGCTCATCTTTACACGCTGTGCTATTATTTCCAGCTCTTTATAAACTTTTTCCTGTTCTTTTAAATTCAAATTGCCTTTAGAAGCGGCACCGCCTGGAGCGGCTCTTGCGATCTCCTCTCCCCTGACAGCATCGTCTTTTAAAATTTCAAGAGATTGTTTTAAAACAGATACCGCGTTTTCATACCGCTGCGCTCTATTGTTTTTTTCGTTAAGTCCGTTAAATTTATTTTCTATTTGTAAAAATGCCTCTTTAATGCGGCTATCTATCTCGCTGCGGATTACCGGCAAAGCAAGGAATTTTTCCGTGCTTTCGGCTTGCAGTCCTGTAATAGCCAAACCTTCGGGAAAAAGACAGTAATTTTTCACCGTATGCCGGCGGAACTGGCTGTTAAACCATGCGGCATAAAGGGATAATCTTTTATCTGTAAGAACCTGCGCGCCTTTTGCAGAAGCGGCTTTAAAGGGAAAACCGTCGCGGAGAGAACGCACTACCCAATTTTCCCCAGGGCTAAAGCGGCTGGAGGCGGAATTGGAAATTGTTTCAAAACGCGCTCCCTTAAAATGTGTTTTTAAATCAGGAAACGCAAGATCAAGCCCTGCTATCCAAATTTCACCGGCGCCGAGTAATCTGGCAAAATCCCATGCCGTGGTTGCAACAGATCCGCCTGCTGCCAGAGTGCCTTTGGGATCAACCTGTTTTTCAATATATTCACCTAACGGAAACATGGAGCCGCAAAGAAACTTGTTTTTAAACTGCATTCTTAAAACAGGCGGATAAACCGCAGTCTCTGCAACAAGCGCCGTGTTTGGATCGCAGCGGTCTAGATGGCGGCTGTTCCAGAATTGGGGATCCATAACAACTGTAAAATCAGGCTGTATGCCGTTATGAACAAAAAAACGCAAACTGGTATCAACTGCGACTATAATGCACCTTTCATGGATTTCACGTAACAAGGGTTTGATTTTATCAAGGCTGGGTCCTGCGGCGGCAAGAAAAACAGGTATATTGGAAGCAGCCAGGTCTTTAAGATGCAAAACGCCGGGATAATCGCGTATGACGCTCATGTTCCGCGAAAGGTTGCGCATCCACCTGTATCCAAAACGCCTGTGGGTGGCTGTATTCACATCATCTTTCATTGCCCATGCTGCAATTCTGCCGTCAATTGCCTTGTACCATTCTTCATCAAGTCCAAAGAGGGCTTTGTTGCGGATAACAGAAGGTTTTTCTTTTTTGCCGGAAGCACATACAAAACAAGAGGGATCATTTGCTATTTCAAGAGCGTTTACTATTCCTTCGCCGCTGCCTCCAACAATAAATATAATTCTGTTTTGGGAAAGAAAATCGGTAAAATCACGCAGTTCAAATGCTTTAAGCAGAATATTTTTATTTTTTTCCGCAACGATAACAGGACGCCCGAGTTTTACGGCAGCCTCTGCCGCATAACCAAGTCCAAATCCAAGTATAACAACTGCTCCATTTTCCGCAGCAACAGATTCAGAGAGCCGCTGCGCTTCACGCAGAGGATCTCTTTGGGAGTGAACATAAATTCCTTTTATGCTAAGCGTAAGTTCACCTAAAGGAGTAGTTTCTATTTTTAAATCTTCCGGCAAAAAGCCATTGTTTTCACCTTTGGTTATTTCTTCAAAGAGACCGCCGTACTGCTGCTGTAAGATTTTTTTATTTTTATCCCAAAAAGTCACGGGCACCTCTGATTTTATTACGATTTTTTCTCGCGGAGGCGCGGGGACGCAGAGGACGCAGAGTTATTATTCGATATGACAATCTTAAACCCAAGAAATCTCAGATAACTCCGAATTTCAAGAAGTTTTAAGAAAAGATTTCGAACTACAGCTCTGCGATCTCTGCGTCTCCGCGTCTCAGCGAGAAATTCTTGCATATTCAATCCAGCTCCAGAATAATCGTCATGCCTTCTGTTACGGGTGTTCCGGAAGACGGGTGCTGGCGGCGAACCCAGCCGTCGCCGCGGATTTCTACGTTTATATCTTCGCGTAACAGCAGCGGAAGAAGCACACGTTTGGAAAGACCTGTAAAATCAGGCACATGAGTTTCAACAACAGGCAGGCGGCTTGCCGGAATATTAACAGCAGGAGGATGAGTAACCTGCGGGTTGCGTCCGCGCGGAATGCCAATATAATCGATTAATGCTTCTGCGGCTTCGCGGATTGCAGGAGCTGCAATTCTTGCGCCGAATATTGCGCCTTGCGGTTTAACTATCGCAAGATACAGAACAAGCGAAGGAGATTCTGCAGGCAGCAATGCAACACAGCTTGCGATAAAGTCGGTCTCTGAATACCTTTTTGTTCTGTCATCGATCATTTGCGATGTTCCGGTTTTTACTCCAATGGATATATCCTGAACACCGGCACGCCAGCCCATGGCTCCCGCGGATGCGGTATCAACCATATAGGAACGCATTGCTCTCGCGGTTTGCGGTTTTAATAACTGCACAGGCGCGCCGTTATCCCATTCTGTAACAGT
The DNA here is from genome assembly GCA_009784975.1 of Treponema sp. Classification (GTDB taxonomy): domain Bacteria; phylum Spirochaetota; class Spirochaetia; order Treponematales; family Breznakiellaceae; genus WQXQ01. The sequence goes on along the minus strand of WQXG01000008.1, from coordinate 43,575 downwards.
TTTACCGTCGCCGGAAATTATTCTTGACACAATTCTGGGAGAAACCAAAATTCCGTCATTGGCAATTGCGGTGGAAGCTTTAAGAATCTGATAAGCGGAAACAGATATTTCCTGTCCAAATGCAATTGTCGGTTTTGAACGCTCCGACCAATTTGCGCTGGGCGCAAAAATACCCGCTGATTCACCGGGAACTCCGGCACCGGTACGAGTGCCAAAACCAAAATCGCTTAATAACCGGTAAAATGCGTTTGAGTTTACATGATCAGAGGCATAAGCCGCCCCTGCATTGCAAGAATGAATTATTATTTCTCTGGCTGTTACCCTGCCGTGATTGCCAAGACAATTTATCTGAGCGCCGCGTGTCGGCGTATAAATTCCATTGCAAATAAACGAAGTATTTCCGGAGATAGCGCCGGAATCCATCAGGGCGGCAAGAGAAAACACCTTGAATGTAGAGCCCGGTTCAAATGCATAATGGGCAGGACGGTTTGCGCGGCTAAAATCATCAGATGCTCTGAAATTATTCGGATCAAAATCAGGCAAAGAAGCGGAGCCAAGAATTTCTCCCGAACGCGGATCCATGGCGACAAACATCACGGCTTCAGCGCCGGTTTCCTTCATGGTACGTTCGGAAATATCTTCCAGAATATGCTGCACATAGGTATCGATTGTTAATACAACCTGGGATTCCCCGTCAAGAACATTATTAAAAGCAAATTCGATTCCTTCCAGACCCCTGTTTCTGTCCCCGACAAAACCAATAACCTGGCTTGCAAGATTTTTTTCGGGGTATATCCTGCCGACAATCGGCTGTACCATTACGCCTTTTATTTTTTTTTCTTCAATCAGGGCAGAAAGCCGTCTTGCCGTGCTATCATCAATTTGTCTTTTTAAATATAAAAAATTTGTTTCTGACGAATCTATTCTGCCGCGGATTTCTGAAGGTGTCATTTCAAGGATAACGGCAAGCTCATTGGATATTTCGTCTATACAGGGCAGTCTTTGGGGATTTCCGGCTTTTGGGATTGACGGCCGCCAGACGCTTACATCGGCAAACCTGATAGAAATAGCGAGAAAACGTCCGTTTCTGTCCAGGATGGGTCCGCGATCGGGAAAACCTGACTGCTGGCGCGCAGCAGGAGGAGAATTGGACCCTCTGCCCCCAATCATCAAAACAGCATAGGAAATAAGCAGATACAGGGAAAATAGCGCCAATAAAACAAATAATATAATATACCGACGTTTTAACATTTAATACCCCAATACCTTCCCAATAATATTATCTGCAGGAATGGAACCATAAGAGCGGGAATCATACGAGGCAACACTGTTATCTCCCTGTGCATAGAAATTCCCGCGTTCAGTAAGCTCTACGCAGCGTTTAACCGCCAATTCACCCATTGGTGTGTAAAAAACCACTACTTCCCCCACTTTGGGCTGCGCCCAACGGATTATATACTTCTGCTTCCAGGGAAGCCTTAACCCATACCTTAAACGGCTTATAATTAAAACATTGCCGTTTTTTATGGCAGGTTCCATGGAATCCCCCTGAGCAACAATAAAATCAAAAAAGAACAATTTTAATATTAACGCTATAACAAGCGCTAAAATAAATGCTTTTTTCCATCCACCCATCTATAATATATAATCCCAATCGCATTTTTTGTCGATAAACCAAATATGGTATCAATAATAGAAAATCAACGTGTCTCGAAACGAAGGCAAACATCCCGTACAAGGCATAATAATAAATCGGCAGGTTTTAACAGTGAATTTATGAACCAGTTCAGACAAAAGCCTATTTCTCATAAAAAGATTAAAGGACGGCCAAAACCGTTATTTAACAGCCCTAAACCGGTTCTTCGCCCGTTGTTTACTGCCATAAAAGGTTTTAAAATCACCCTTTCCTCCATTGCCACAGCAGCGCTTATAGCCGGTACCATAATATTTGCCATTGCAGCGCTGAATTGGGAAGAATTCAGCATAAAAATGCCGGAATTTCATCTGTCCGATAATACCAGTGCAGAGCAGCAGACAATTCAATACGCGGCGACCGGAATTTCCAGCATTTTACCCCCCATCAATATTCAGGAAGAACAGACACCCCCAGACGTGAAAACGGACGATCCTCACGGTATACTGGTTGCCTTTGAATGGAGGCAGCACAGGGTACAAAGAGGCGAATCGGTTTCCGTAATTGCGCAAAAATTCGGGGTTTCTATCGGCGCTGTTATCGCTTCCAATGAAATACGCAATGCCAGAAGGCTGCAGGAAGGGGCGGTATTACGAATCCCCAATATTGACGGTATTCCGTACCAAATAAAAAAAGGCGACAGTCTTTCCAGAATAGCCGCTTCTTTCAATGTTCCGCTAGAAGTTATCCTGGATGTAAATGATATAAAAAGCGATGTAATAAAAGCCGGCGAAACCATCTTTATACCCGGCGCAAGAATGAATGATATCGATCTTAGGTTAAGTTTGGGTGATTTATTCATGTATCCGCTCCATAGCCGGTTTATTACCAGTTATTACGGCATTCGCAAAGACCCAAAAACCGGCATATTGCAGCACCATACAGGGGTAGATTTCAGGGCAAATACGGGTACAACTGTTATGGCAACTCTGGACGGGGTTGTTGAGGTAGTAGCCGAAAACTGGCTGTACGGAAAATATATCATTATAAGTCATGGAAATGGATATAAGACCCTTTATGCCCATTTAAACTCATTTAATGTTAAAGAGAAGGACAGGGTGGCAAGAGGCAGAAAAATAGGAGAAGTAGGCAATACCGGGTATAGCACGGGACCTCATCTGCATTTTGAAATATGGGACAGGAACAACAGGCGGGTTAACCCACTGGAATTGTTAAACTAAAAATGGTATTGTGAGTATATGAAAAAATTGATATTGGTGCTTTTGGCGTTTTTGGCTGTTTTTACCTATATACGCGCTTTTTCAAACGCCGAAGCCGGGGAAAATCAGAAAATATCTGTGGAAATTGTACAATAAAATAGATTACAATTAAAGCATGACATTTAAAGAAAAATCAAAAGAGAAAACTTCTGCTTTAACCGGCATTTACACATTCAGCGATGTTGTGGATAAAGCATGCGATAATCTGATGGAGTGTCAAATAAAATACTCTATCCGGCGGCTTTTGGAAATGGAAGAATTCCTGTGCTGCCTGGAACAGGAACTGGACGAATTTCTCGCGGAGCACAGGAATGAGAAACTGTAAAATCATTGGTTTTTTAATCCTTTTTAATCTGATTGTTCTTAATCTTTTTGGAATAAACTTTCAGGATATTAATCTTTCAAATGACGACAAGCTGATATACAGAGCAAACTTTGAAAATCAGCATTCTGTTTTTATTTCTCAGCTTTCTGATATGTCCATTAAGCAGCTCACGGCATATCCGGAAAAATTATACATGGTTTCCGGCGGAAGAACGATTATCGCTCTTAGCCGGTTTGGAGCGGCAAGTATCCCTGCAGAAGGCGGGCTTCCGTCTCCGCTTAGGGGATACCCGTCTTTCACAGAAGGCAGTTTGCCGCTGGGAGGCAGGCTCCAGGATACGGCTGTATCTTCTGACGGACGCTGGTGTATTTTTATTGAACCTGTCAGCCCCGGTTACGGAAACCTAATCCTGATTGAATTGTCATCCGGCGCAAGAAGGGTAATCAGCGAAAGAATCGAAAATCCCGCTTCTTACTTTCCTGCCAAATGGAGCCCTGACTCGCGTTTTTTTGTATATTCAAAAAGCGGCAGACTTTTTTATTTTCCCATATTCCACAATATTTCTGCTCTTGCAGATGAACGCTTCAGAACAATCGGGCATGGAAACATTAATTCTGTTTTATGGGGACATCAGGGAGATTTTTATTATTATACAGGAAACACTTTATACCGGATAATAAACCCTGAACTTTTTACGCGTACCATGTACGGAGATTTTCTTTCCATCGGCAATGTTGCAACAGTTCTTCCCATGGAATTTAATCCCGGTTTTGACAATTTCTGGATTGCGCCGGATTCAAGCGCAATCCTTATAAATAAAAGCGGCAAGGGTTTCTTCTACTTTCTGTTAGGTGAAAATAAAAACAATATTACTGCCCTTCCTCATGTTATTATTCCGGACGGAGCGGAGAATTTTAATGTCCACTGGCCTTCCGGCGGCGCTCTTACGGTAATTTACTCTTTAAATAACGAAACAAAAGTTTGGCGCTTTGAAACAGGCACATCTTCAATTACAACAGCCGAGCTGCAGAATGTCCCCTTATCGGCAATTGGCTCTTTATCTCCCGACGGAACAAAAGCTATATTCTGGGGAGAAAGAGGCCTTGAACTTTGGGATTATAACAAATGGGAACTAACAGGAAAATTGAGCGAAACGGCAGTAATATCCTGCGTATGGGCATCAGACGGAAGAATAATTGCCGGAAACTCAAGATTTATCGAAGAAATTAATATTTTAAACCTTTCCTCTCCGCGAAAAATAATTTGTCTTTCTGGAGCGGATGAAATAGGTTTTGAAGACAGAGCGCAAACAGGATTTACAAGAGAACCTGTAAGAATACTTGCAAGACTTGGAAATCTTTGGTTTGCGACTGACGGAGAAAAACCATGGATCGGCGAAAGCCAGATTCGGCTGCGGCCTGTTTCCTTTTCTTCAGAACGATTCCGTGTTTTTCTGGAACCGCAGGCATCTGGTCCTTTTATAAATATCCCCATGCTGCGCAATCTGCAATCCTTCGGCACAATATCGCCTTTTTCCAAACATAAGGAAAACAATGTTTTCGCAAGGCAGCAGCAAAAAAGAATTGCCCTTTGCTTTGATCTTTACGACGATGATACAGGGTTAACAAAAGTTTTATCCGCCCTTCGCCGCTATAATATAAAAGCCACTTTTTTTCTTAACGGCGAGTTTATCCGGCGCAATCCTCTTTCTGCAAGAGCAATAACCCTTGCGGGACACGAAGCAGCATCGCTTTTTTACGCTCCAATCGATCTTTCAGATTCAAGATACCGCATTACGCAAACATTTATTACTCAGGGACTTTCGCGTAACGAAGATGAATTTAACCGCGCGACGGGGAGAGAACTTTCCGGGCTTTGGCATCCGCCGTATTACCGCAGTTCCGCCCTGATAAACGCGGCAGCAGCAGCCGCAGGATATGTCACAGTTTCCGCAAGTATTGATCCCGGCGACTGGCTCTCCAGAGAAGATACTTTAAGGCTGAACATGCGCCAAATACCTCCCTCTGAAATGATCAATCAAATTATGGAAAGGCTGGAAACCAACGCTATTGTTCCTGTGCGTCTTGGGCTGCTTGCCGGCGGCAGAGACGAATATCTCTTCCAGCATATCGAAGTGTTGCTTGATGCTTTGATCCGTTCAGGATGCGAGATTGTTCCCGTGTCGGCAGTTATCCGCAGGTAGCACAAGTGCCGCAGCAAACCAAACAAATTTTAAACTCCATTCCATCTCTGATAGAAAAAACCTTTCCTGTCCCTGCAAGGTTCCGCGCTTCGCTGCCTTCTCAGGTAGCAGAACTATCCCGGCTTCTTACAAACAGCAGGGGGGAAAGATCACTTTCCTATTTAAGCCGTCCCGGTTACCTGTCCGCCTATCTGCATTATTTTCTGCCGTGGAATCTTTATCGTCTTTGCCTCTTGCTGCCGACGCTGGAAATAAAACTTTCTGCCGGAAACACAATTACAGATTTAGGATGCGGTCCTCTAACCTTTGTATCGGCGCTTTGGATAACACGCCCCGATTTACGCGCCGTCCCGCTTGAGTTTAACTGCATAGATCGTGTTCCTGCGGCTCTGGAAGCAGGAAAGAAATTTTTTAATGCTCTTGCGGATTCAGAAAACATTCCATGGAAAATAAACCTTGTAAAGAAAGAGATAAACATCCAAAAAAGCGCGTTAAAACAAAAGTTCGGGCAATCATCGCTTGTTTGCGCCGTAAATATTTTTAATGAAATATATGAAAGTATCCCTCATAGCAATACAGAAAAACTGCGTCGTTTGGCTGCTAATGCGGCTCAATTTATGCACAATGAAGCGGCAGAAAACGCTTCGATTCTTGCGGTAGAACCCGGAGTGCCTCAATCGGGGAAGTTTATTTCCTATTTACGCGCCGCATTCATGGAATTGGGGCGGTTTCCTGCTGCTCCCTGCCCTCACACAGCCGCTTGCCCTCTTTTGCCTGCAAAATGGTGCCATTTCGGCTTTGAAGCGGAAGATGCCCCCAAAGACCTTCGCCGCCTATCAGCTGCCGCAAAAATTCCAAAGGAGCGGCTGGTTTTTAGTTTCCTGTTAACGGGAGCAGAGAATAAAAAAAGTGAAGATATACGCGTCCTCTCCGACGCGTTCCCTCTGCCTAATTGCAGAGAAGCTTTGCCTTTAGGCAAAGCAGGACGCTACGGATGTTCCGCACAGGGGCTTGTCCTTTTAGCTGGAGAAAAAACCCGGGTTGATAATTTAAAAGCCTATAGTCTTATTTCTTATAACAATTTTGTAAAACAGGGTATCGATAAAAAAAGCGGCGCTTTAATACTGGAGTTAAAATGAAAAATCAGCAATTTTCCAGCATGCACACACATTCTGTTTTTTGCGACGGAAAAGACGATGTAGAAACAATGTGCCGCGTTGCTTATGAAAAAAATCTTTATGCAATAGGATTCAGCGCACATGCGCCGATTTCAAGGCAGATCGGCAGGGAAAGCCAATGGCATCTGAAAGAAGAGCGGGTAAATGAATATGTTTCAGAAGTTCTCGCGGCAAAAGAAAAGTGGCATGGAAAATTAAAAGTATTTCTTGGATACGAAGTCGATTATATCAAAGGCAAACGCTCTCCCCTGGACAGCGATATAACAGCATTAAATTTGGATTATATTATAGCAAGCGTACATTATCTTTATCCAAAAAACGGCAGTGAGCCTTTTATAGTCGATGGTTCTGCGTCAGAGTTCGAAAAGGGCATAAAAGAAGGTTTTAACGGCAATGCACTTGCGTTTATGCATAGTTATTATGATACGGTAGCGGAAATGATAACAGAAGGCGGTTTTGATATACTGGCGCATATGGACTTAATTAAGAAAAATTGTCTTGGTAAAAATTTCTGGCCGCAGGAAAGCGAATTCCAGCGCCAAAAAGAAATAGCAAATTTAATCGCAAGCCGGGAAATAATCGTTGAAGTTAATACAGGCGGAATAAACAGAAATAAAATAAATGAAGTATATCCATCTCTTGCTTTTTTAAAACTAATTCGTGAATTGGATATACCGGTAATAATTACATCAGATGCGCACCGTGCGGACGATATTAACGGAAACTATGATATTGCGCTTAAAACACTTGTTTGTGCTAATTTTAAAGAACATGTGCTATTTAACGGAAAGAACGAAAAAATGCCAGCATGGAAAAAAATAAATATATAAAAATTTAAATATTTTACTCGACTATTCATTCCATTTTTATTATATTCTGTAATAAGGAGTTAAATATGGGAAAAAACAACCTTTCACCAGGGTCACTGCTCTTGGATTTTATTGATAAGTATAAACTTAATTGCAACAGACTTTCAAAAGAAATCAGGTGCAGCCAAACCGCATTAAGGCTTATAAGCCTTGATAAAAGCAGGATAACGCCGTCCATCGCCGTACGACTGGCAAAATTCTTCAGCACAAAGCCGGAATTCTGGCTGTTGGCGCAAATGGATTACGATCTTGTAAAAGCAGCCAACAATAAAACACTGGCAAAAACGCTTAAAAGCATCGCAATTGCAGAAAAACCGGCAGGCAAGAAGTAAGCTTCTTTGAAGCTTGCTTCAAAGAAGCAGGCTTCGTACAGTTACCTTGATCGCTCTACCCCATTGCGTGCACAATGCTTGGAAATCACGCATCGTGAACAAAATGGGCTTATAGGGCGGCAAAGTTTCTGGCCGTAAAGGACAAGCAGGTAATTGATACGTTTCCAGTATTTAATCGGCAAAATTTCCCTAAGAATCATTTCTGTTTCATAGGGATTTTTGCTGTTAAGGAAACCAAGCCGGTTTGTGATCCTGTGAACATGTATATCTACGCATAAACCATCAAGAGCGAAGGCTTCTGAAAGCACGAGATTTGCCGTTTTTCTGCCAACTCCGGGCAGCGCAAGCAGGGCATCCATTGATGCGGGAACTTTGCCGTTGTACTGCTTAAGGAGTATGAAGGCGATCTTTTTTAAAGAAGCGGCCTTGTTATGGTAAAAACCAACAGGATAAATTAATTTAGCGATAGTTTCTTCTTTTTTGGTATGCAGCTCTAAAGGAGAGGGAGCTTTTTTAAGAAGCCGCTCTGATGCCAAAAGAGTAACTTCGTCTTTGGTACGCAGGCTTAGAATCGTGGAAACAAGCACCGCCCAGGGGTCCCGTCTGTAATTTTCCGCGACTGTTGTCACAGAAGGATCTTCTGCGCATAGATTTTTTCGCCAGTTTTCCAGAGATCTAAAAAAATCATCCCAATCAGCGCTCATTGTTTTTCCAATAAACAAACAGCATACGCTTCTACGGCATTTTTTCTAAAACCTTCCGTAGTTTTGCCTTTAACAAAAACACAATCAAACGGCATTTCCAAAGCAGCGGCAAGCGAATTGCGTATAACGTCACGGAACGGCAGCACTTTGGGGTTATCGCAGATAATTACGCAGTCAAGGCTGGCAACCTTCCAGCCTTCCTTTTTTACGCACGAAAAAGCTTTGCGTAAAAGATCCATTGAATCTGCGTCTTTGTATGCAGGGTTATTGGAAGGAAACAATCCTCCGATGTCACCCATCGCCGAAGCGCCCAAAATTGCGTCACACACGGCATGAGCAAGCACATCTCCGTCTGAATGACCGTCCTCTCCCTTAAAATACGGAATCTCCGCCCCGGCAAGCAAAAACCGCCGTCCCCTCTTTAAACGATGTATATCATATCCAATTCCGGTGCGCACATCTATCTCCTGTTCATTGCTACACCAGGTAACGGACGGTAGGCTTTAAAAGAAATGTATTTAAACGGATGAATGTCCAGCGCGTTTGGAAACCATCCGTCCAGCTCTCCTGTGTCTACAATGTTAAGCGCGGGATTGTAACATATGGGCAATACAGCTCCTCTGTCCAGCAAAATCTTTTCTGCTTCGGCAAGGGTGGCAAGGCGGATTTCACCTTCTTCTATCATGGATCTGTCAATAAGCGCTTCATAATCGGGGTCATTAAAGCGCGCGTCGTTTAAATTGGAATCGGCTCTCCACATCTGTAAAAATGCGTATGGATCGGCAAAATCGCCTATCCATGTTGTTGAAGCGACAGTAAAACCGCCTTCTTTTAAAGATTGAAAATATCTGTTAAAAGGAATAACCTCTACACGAACATTAAAATTTAAAACATCTTTCCACGCGTTAGCCATCAGCGCCGCAACACGCGCTGCATCACGCGAGGCGGTAATGCGAATTACCAGCTCCGGCAATCCTTCGCCGTCCGCGTATCCGGCATCAAACATCAGTTGAAGAGCCTCACCATGATTTGATTCTGAAATTCCTTCTACTTCAGGGTAACCTGTAACAGGAAATATCAATGTTTTTGCGGGCAGATAATAATAACTGCGTATTTCTTCCCACGGCAGGGCAAGAGACATTGCTCTGCGCACCCTTGCGTCATCCCACGGCTCGCCTGCAGAATTAATAAAATAATAATGAGTAGAAAACATTACGTTTATCTGAATTCCGGAACGATCTGTAAGAGATTCAATATTAACATCACCTGCAATCCACCGGGCTTCGCCGGAATTCCAAAGATGCGCGGCTTCATTTGCATCTTCTGTAAATTTAATAATTATTTTATTCAGCGCAACCCTGCTGCGATCCCAATAATATTCGTTTTTTTGCAAAACAATGCTTTCTTCGTCCATGGATACCATGTGAAAGGGACCATTGGAAACAGGAGGCGACCATTCTTCGTTTTCAACAGGTGCCCACTTGTTTTTTTCTATCATTGAAGGATGAATTACTCCGAATGAATGATGGCACAGCATAGCGGGAAAAAATGACGCGGGTGTATTTAATTTTACAACCAGCGTTCTTGGATCTGGAGCATATATGCCCACTTTTTCCGGATCGTCTTCCGTTCCGTTGCGGAATTCACGTGCTCCTTCTATGACATCAAAAAAACTTGAATACGGCGCTTCCCGCTCCGGTTCAAGAATGGAAATCCATGCCGCGCGAAAATCATCCGACCTTACGGGATCACCGTTAGAAAAACGCGCGTTTCTCCTGATAGTAAAAGTCCATTCCATTTTATCTTCTGAAAGAACCCATCTTTCTGCCATGGCGGGAACAGGTTCCAAAGTCAGCGGATGATAGGAAAAAAGACCTTCATAAATCGCGGTAAAAAGCTGCGCTTCGCTGGCATAATAGGATTTACGAAAATCCAGTTCCATGTCATGCCTGGAAAATGCTACAGTAAGTTCTGTAAGACTGCGGGCACCCGGCCGCATTACGGCATATTCCCTGGTTTCATTTTCCGGCTCCCGCACGGGCGCGCTTTTACATGTCGAAATTAACAGTACACACAATACACCGAAAAAAAGTTTCTTAAAATAAGACATATTCACATTATAATATAAATATCAGGTTATAACAACTGCTTATTACCCGAAGTAATTACCCTGTAATGCGCGGACGTCATGTCAAGTCCGGCTTCGCGGAAACCGTTTTGAATATTCTCGTACAATAATGTATAAATTGCGGGAACCCTGCTGACATCCTTTGTATAACAATTTATTTGATAACATGCGTAAAAATCATCCATTTTTGTCTGAAGCACAAAAGGCTTTGGCTTTTTTTGAACATGCTCTGTCGCAAGCGCCGCATTAATCAGAATATCATGTACTGTCTGCCAGGGTGTAGAATAACCAAAGGTAACCTCTGCATAAATAATTAAACCTTCTTCGTCTTCATCGCTTGAAGTATTATAATTTACAATATTTGAGTTTAGAATCATCAGATTGGGAAACGTTACATATTCATTTTTATGTGTTTTAATCCGTATCACCATCAGGTTTTTTTCTACAACAAAACCAACGGTATCGTTTATTTTAACACGATCTCCTATTTTAAAAGGCCGCATATAGGTTATAACAAGTCCTGCGACAAGGTTTCCGATTGCTGAAGTTGATCCGATAGAAAAAATAATACCGATAAATACAGAAACGCCCTGAAAAGCCCTTGAATCCGAACCCGGCAGATAGGGATATACAAGCGCGACCGTAAAAGCCCATAAAAGCACCTGTAATATTTTATAGGTAGGCGCAGCCCAATCTGTATAAAATCGCGGTATTACAAGTTTTCCTTTTTCTATCTTGTCTGCAAAATATTTAAGCGCCTTTAGCACATAACGGGTAATAATAACAATAACCGCTATTTTAAACAGATTGGGAATATACATTACGGCGTTAACCGCTATATCCTTTACCGGATTAAATACATGCTGAAACAATGCCGAAGCAAGGGATCTTGTCGCGGGAAAAAGACTGAATACAACAGGCAATGTAAGGAATAACAGAACAGCGGTTATAAAATATTTTAACAGCCTAAGAAAAAACTCAATTATTTTTACAACCTGTTTTGCGCCAAGTACGGTGAATTTTTTAATTACAAATGGTTTTATTTTATGCTTGGTAGAATGTTCAAGTTTTATATCCAGCCGTTTAAACAGATACCATATAAACCAAATCAGCAGCACCTGACCTGCTACAATGGCAATGGCAATAGCAAGCCGCTGGAAAAAATTAAGGCTTTCTTCCGGTTCTCTGTCAACAATGGTAGCGGATGTAATAATATCGGCAGCCGCTTCCTCAATTTTTTCTTCTACAACAGCGATTTCTGATGCCGCCTCTTCATTGCCGGCTTGAGGAACATCCGCTTCCTGCGCAGCCAAAAAAGAAGACGGGAATAATAACAAAACAACCGTTAATAAAATAAAAAACTTTTTCATAATACAACATTTGCTCCTATTTAGTGCTTAAGCTCCTGCGTACAGTATAATCCATTTTAACAGGTCCAGGATTTTCACTTGCTCTTGCCGCGCGGGAGAGCATTTTCTTCTGAACACGGAACGGCTTTTCGCCGCTTGCGGGAACCAATTTCGTCCACTTCCCGTCATTACCAAGGCTTGACGCTTTGCAATTATCCAGAAAATAATCGCCGAGAATTTCATACAATTCCGCGCGGAGTTTTTCATCCAAAACAGGAAATAAAATCTCCACGCGTTTATTCAGGTTGCGCGGCATCCAGTCTGCGCTGGCAAGATACATTTCATCCGCGCCGCCGTTGGAAAAACAATAAATCCTTGAATGTTCAAGATAATGATCTATAATGCTGATTACCCTGATGTTTTCAGAGACTCCGCTTACACCCGGAATCAGCGTACAAATACCGCGAACACAAAGAGATATTTTTACTCCTGCCTGCGATGCCTCATACAGCGCATTTATAATTTCAATATCTGTAAGAGAATTCATCTTTGCCATTATTTTTGCCGGATAATTATGCCTTGCCCTGTTCGCTTCTCTTTCGATAAGTTCAAGAAACTTGCGCTTAAGACCGGAGGGAGCAATTGTCAGCCTCATCATTGACTGAACTGTGGAATAACCTGTAAGCATATTAAAAATCAATCCCGCGTCATAGGCAATATCTTCACGGCAGGTAAAAAGACAGATGTCTTCGTAATACCTCGCTGTCCTGTCATTGTAGTTGCCGGTAGAAAGATGCACATAACGTTTTATACGATCGTTTTCCCTGCGCATAACCAAAGAAATTTTTGAATGTACCTTAAGATTGGAAAGTCCGTATACAACGATAACGCCCGCTTTTTCCAGCCTGTTTGCCCATGAAATATTGCGCTCTTCATCAAACCGCGCTTTTAATTCAACAACAGCCGTTACATGCTTACCGTTCAATGCCGCCTGTTCCAGCGCTCTTACAACCGGAGAAAAAGCCGAAGAACTGCCTGATGTGGGAATTGCTCCGCCTGTCCTGTACAGAGCCGTTCTTATGGAAATTACCTGGCTGTCAGCAGCCGCTTCCTGAAAAAAGCGGACAACAGGGTCAAAAGACTGATACGGCAGATGCAGCATTACATCTCCTTGACTGATACGATCCCAAACAGGGCTTGCCTGAGGAAGCCCCCCATCGCTGAAATCCGGCGATTGATAAATTTTCCACGGCTTTTCCATCACGTCTTTTAAACCGGCAGTATTTAAAAGCTCCAAAAAATCAACGGGATTTATAGGTCCGTCAACTTCATAAAGACTATAGCTATCCAGAGAAAAACGGCGCGCAAGCTCTTCTTTTAATTTATTGCTGCCGGAAGAATAAACCATTCTAATTACTTCTGATCTTCCCCTGCCTTCCAGAACTTCAGCCATTGCTTCCAAAAAATCTTCATCGCGCTGTTCATCAACAGAAAAATCAGCATCGCGGTTAATCTTGAACATCATGCTTTCTTTGATACGATATCCCGGAAAAAGATATGCTCCCCATGTAACAATAACTTCTTCCAGCAAAGCAAGCTGAAGTTTTTCCTTTCCTTCTTCTATATGTATTTCTTCATAATCAGGAAGCCGGATAAGCCTGTCAAGAACCGACGGCAAAGGAACAATAATTTTTAAAAACACGTTTTCGCCTGAAGCGGGGGCTTCCTGTTCAAGAAGAAATGCAACATTCAGAGTGCAGCTTTTTATAAAAGGCATTGGTTTGTCGTCTTCCAGCCGCAAAGGTGTCAGAACAGGATAAATCTGACCCAAAAAAAATGAATCCAGAAAGTCAAGCTGCGGAACAGACCATGAATCGGGATGCAGCAAAGTCAATCCGTTTACTGCAAGAGCCGGAAATATTTCTTTTCGCATACATTCATATTGCCTGTCCATAATGGAGTGAACTTTTTCCGCAATTGCCTTTAACTGTTCTGCCGCCGTTAAACCGCAGACATCTACCGTTGTAACAGCCTCCGCATTCAAAAGACGTTTTAACGCTGCAACCCTAACCATAAAAAACTCATCAAAGTTGGTTGATACAATAGACAAAAATCTAAAGCGTTCAAGCAGCGGTAAATCTTTGCATAATCCTTCATTTAAAACCCGTTCATTAAAATCCACCCAGGAAAGATCGCGGCTTAAATATTTAATATCTTTATTATCACTCATTTATAATCCCTAATTTCAATTTAATACAACCTTATATCCAAAAACATCCTGAAACATTCCGCCTTTTTCTTCCAGTCCCATTAATTCAAGCGAAAGATCATAAGCCTTATCTACATGAAAAACCACAGTTTCAAGCTTGTGCTCAACAGTAATATTTTTTATTTGCTGAGTATGTCCGCGATCCAATGCGTCTGCAACCCTTAAGATAGATGCCATTTTTAAAACCAGAATTCTATCTTCACGCTGAAGCGTCATATATTCAATATCCGACTGCGAAGGAGGATCGCCTCTATGATAATTAATTACGTTTGCAATAATATTGAGCTCATCATTATGAATGCCGAAAATTTCAGAGTTAGAAACAATATACTGTCCGTGTTTTTGATGTGCAGAAGGCCTTACATAAGTGCCTATATCATGCAGTATAGCGGCAATTTCCAGCATAATGCGGTTCCGCCGGCTCATTCCGTGTTCTTTTACAAGAGAATCAAAAATTGTCATGCAGTGATGCGCGACATGACGGCCGTGCGCTTCATCAAAATGAAACTTGCGTCCAAGATTTACGGCAGAAGCGATAATCTGCGTAAAGAATTCTTCCTGTATGGATGAATCTACGCCTGAAGCCAAATCAATTAAAAATCCGTCGCGGATTGTTACAAGCGGAACCGCAACATTGGCTGCTCCTGTTCTTTCCAGAAAAAGTTTTAAAACCAAAAGCCCCGGAACAAGCCCTTCTGCGTCAGCGTAAGTAATGCCAAAATGACGAACGCAGTCTTCTATGCTGTAACTGCGTATTTTTTCCACAAACTTGATAAATTCCTCGCGTTCAATAACACGGCAATTTTCGTTTAATTCTTTTCCTATCCTGTCTGCGGCATGACGCGCATCTGCTCCTGCAGCAACCATTGTCCTTACATGGGCAAGATCCATTTCCATGTTTAACATTCCAAGGGTATTTCTTATATTTTCGTTTAAATAACGTTCGTAAAAAATACCGGCGCCGAATCCGTGACGCGAATGTTTATCAATTATTATCGTTCCCATTTTTAAACTGTGGGCTGAAACCATCTGCCCGCGGCGCAGCAGCATAATTTCCGTTGAACCGCCGCCAATATCGATAATCATTGAATTTGCCCGTGAAAACAGCGGAACATTCTGTTTTAAAGCAAAACGCACCGCAAGATACATCAGCCTGTTTTCTTCGATACCTTCTACAATGTTAAGCTTAAAACCTGTTTCCTGCCGCACACGATCAATAAAAATATCTCTGTTACGCGCAACTCTAAGCGCGCTGGTTGCAATAACATGAATATTATCGTCTTTTATACCCCATCCGGCAAGCAGCTCGCGGTAATTTTGAAGAACCACAAGACATTCCAGCATTGATTCCCTGGAAACTACGCCGGAAGTAAACACATCACGGCCAAGTGAGACAGGACGCGCGGCGCGGTCAAGCACCTGCCACTCGTTGTTATAGTAAATTTCCGCGACATGAAGTCTTATTCCTGTGGAGCCTATTTCAAGAATTGCGGTAAGAGTAGCGCTCATAACATTACAACTTGTCTATCAGTATGGAACATTTCCCGGAGGGAATCGGCAGCGTTTTTTCTTTTACATTTAAAATATTAATTGTAAAATAATAAAGTTTCTCGCTTTCCATTTGAATCTCCCAGCCTCTTCCGCTTTTGTTGGAAAGAATCGTAATCATATTATTTTTAAGGGAAAGATTTTCTACGCCCATAATTTCCAGATTCGGAATAACCCAGTCAACGGTTTTACGCGGAAGAGAAATAGAAAGCCCTACAATGTTTTCGATTATCAGGCAGATGGTGGAAAGCGCATCATAAGTTAAATACTGCGAACGCGGAAAAGCCGGTTTGCCTGTCCATTTTGCAGGTCCTTCTTTTATGGGCATATATGCTTCCCAAAGACTTCCCTTATGATGATTACCAGCAGCGGTTCCGCCAGCCGCTGCGGCAGAATTCTTTACAGGTTCCATCGAATCAAGCATAAAATAAACATGCCTTATTGCGCACTCTCTGGCTAAATCCCAGCGATGATACCGTTCAAGTCCTTTAATAACCATAAATGTCAGGTGAGGATAAACCGATCCGCGGAATCCGCGCCCGTTTTCATCAAAATCTTTTTCTGATACTGACAGCGAAGGAAGAGGATGAGGGGTGCCGAAATAATTTGGGTCTGACAGTTTATCAATTATCCGCTCCGCTTTCTCTCCATTGGGAATCTCCGCCAAAAGCGGCCAGAAACCGGCGATGGTTTTTACCGTCACCTGTTTTTCGTTTTTGTTAATGTCGTAATAGAAACCGTCCGCAGCATTCCACATAAGAGAATTGATTCTGGTCTTAAGCGCAAAATACTGGCGTTTATAATTAAAACTTGTTTCCTTATCGTTAAGGATATCCGCAAGAGCGGACATATACAGCATATTAATCGCCATCATGGTGTTAAAATCCATGGCATAATAGGCATCGCCGCGCGGAGAATTGGTCATTCCTGTTGTACAAAGAGGCACCTTGTAAAGACCATTCGGCTTTTTAAAAACAGCATCTATCCAGCTTGAATATTTGCAAAGAATCGGCATTACATCTTTAACACGTTTCTTGTTACCCGATTTATGGTAAATATTATGTTCAGCCCAGGCAAACAGGGGGATCCCCAACCCTTCCGGATTTTCCCTTTCAAGCACAGGAGCGCCGCTGTTAATATCGTAGGCGCAGCGGATTGCCCCATTCCCTTCCTGGCGGTTATAAAACAGATCCAATGTAGGATGAGCCTGGTAAATCCTGTTGGAATAAACCAGAAAAAAAGAGGAATAAATAGCATCTACCTGGGTAACTGCCTGGCTGGAAACATCCGGATAAGAGAAGAATTTCCCTTCTATACCGCTCTTTTCGCCTCCGCTATTCCAGCAGTCTTCTATCCAAGCCCATGTTTTATCATAAATATCTACAAAATCCTGATCATAAAAGTGGATTTTGGGGAAATCATGCCTGGTCACTGATTCTCCTTCAGAAAAACAAATACAACCTTTTAAGTATACTACGGATTTGGCTAATTTGCCATTATTTTTTACGTTTTTTTGAAAAATTACTGCCCCCGGCATCAAAAACATAGACAATTGGCGTTTCATATAATACAATGTTGCCTATGCGAACAATCTGCGGAATCGATCTGGGAACCCAAAGTTGTAAATTGATAGTTTACGACTATGAAAAAAAGTCGATAATAGCCCAATCTCAGGCTCCATTGGATATTATTGCGGATAATGACGGCACACGGGAACAAAAAACCGAGTGGTATGACGCGGCAATAAAGACCTGCTTTGCCAAAATCGACAAAAAGGTAAAAAACAGTATCCTTGCCGTCGGCGTTTCAGGCCAGCAGCACGGCTTTGTACCGCTGGATGACAAGGGAAAACCCGTTTACAATATAAAACTTTGGTGCGACACATCAACTGCCGTTCAATGCAGCGAGCTAACCAAAGCTTTTGGCGGCGAGAAAAAACTAATAGAAAAAACAGGGCTTCCAATGCGGCCGGGTTATACCGCTCCAAAGGTTCTGTGGCTTAAAAAACACAAACCAAAGGCATTTGCGGCTTTAAAACATATCCTTTTACCCCACAATTACATCAATTTTTTGCTGACCGGCGAATACCAGGCGGAATACGGCGATGCGTCAGGCACGGCTCTCTTTGATGTAAAGGAACGCAAATGGTCATCCGAAGTCTGCAAACTCATTTCTCCGTCCATAGAAAGTTATCTGCCGCCTCTTGTTTCTTCCGAGAAAATTGCAGGAAAGGTAAGCAAAGCTGCCGCTGAACTTTACGGGCTTAACGAAGGGGTAATTGTTTCATCGGGCGGCGGGGATAACATGATGGGAGCAATAGGAACAGGCGCTGTCCGGGACGGATTTTTAACAATGAGCCTTGGCACATCCGGAACGCTTTTTGGTTATTCAAAAACGCCTGTTATTGACCCAACCGGAAATCTTGCCGCTTTCTGTTCGTCTTCGGGAGGCTGGCTGCCTCTTCTTTGCACCATGAACTGCACTGTGGCAAGCGAAGAAATCCGCCGGCTTTTAGGACTCGATATTAACGCTTTTAATACAGAAGCCGCTAAAGCGCCCATTGGCGCCGACGGTATCGTGATACTGCCCTTCTTCAACGGAGAAAGAACACCCAACCTGCCCAACGGAAGAGCGAGCATCAACGGAATAACTGCCGCGAACTTTAAAAAAGAAAATCTTTCCCGCGCTGCCCTTGAATCTGCGATTTTTGGAATGAGAATCGGCCTTAACGGTTTTATTTCACTTGGTTTTAAACCAAAAGAGATTCGCCTTACAGGCGGCGGTTCAAAGAGCCAGCTCTGGCAAAAAATTGCGGCTAACGTGATGAACCTGCCTGTGCGCATTCCAACCGGCACGGAAGCTGCGGCAATGGGAGCCGCTATTCAGGCATTGTGGTGTCTTCAGACACATGAAGGCAAAAAAAGCCTGATAGAAGTCCTGACAGATGAACATGTCGCATTGGGCGCGGCAATTAAACCGGAGAGCAAAAGCGTAAGCCTGTATAACAGCGCTTATGCGGTCTATTCAAAGTATTTAGAGGCTTTAAGCCCGCTATACAAATAAAATATTTCGGAGGTTATATGGCAGATTTTTATACAGGAGCAAAAGAGTATTTTCCCGGCATTAAAAAAATAAAATACGAGGGCAGCCAAAGCAGGAATCCGCTTGCATTTAAGTATTATGACGCAGATAAAGTTATCGGCGGAAAAAAGATGAAGGATCATCTTCGTTTTGCCATCGCGTACTGGCACAGTTTCTGCGGAGACGGAGGAGATCCGTTTGGTCCCGGTACCCATGTTTTTCCGTGGGGCGCAAATAATCCAATAGAAGCGGCAGAAAATAAAATGGACGGCGCTTTTGAGTTTTTTACAAAGATAGGCGCAGGATATTATGCTTTTCATGACAGGGACATTGCTCCGGAAGGCTCAACGCCGGCAGAGAGCGAGAAAAATCTTTTTACATTGGTTGCAAAGGCAAAAAAACTTCAGGCAGAAACCGGAGTTAAACTTCTTTGGGGAACCGCGAATGTTTTCAGCAACCCGCGTTTTATGAACGGCGCTGCCACCAATCCTGAATTCGGAGTTGTAGCTCTTGCCGCAACCCAGGTAAAAGCCGCAATTGACGCGACCATTGAACTTGGAGGAGAGGGGTACACTTTCTGGGGCGGACGCGAAGGCTATATGAGTCTTTTAAATACCAACTTAAAAAAAGAAAAAGATAACCTTGCCCGTTTTTTAACAATGGCAAGAGATTACGCGCGCAAACAGGGATTTAAAGGCGTATTTTATATCGAACCCAAACCAATGGAACCGACTAAACATCAGTATGATTTTGATACAGAAACAGTTATAGGCTTTTTGCGCCAGTACGGCCTTGATAAAGATTTCCGCATGAATATCGAAGCAAACCACGCAGAACTTGCAGGTCATGACTTTGTTCACGAGCTGGAAACAGCAGCGGCAGCCGGTTTCTTCGGCTCTGTAGACGCAAACCGCGGCGATAACATGAACGGCTGGGACACAGATCAGTTTCCCATGAGCTACTATGAAACCGCAATGGCAATGTATACCATCCTTAAAATAGGCGGCTTTAAAGAGGGCGGCCTTAACTTTGACTCGAAGATTCGCCGCAACTCCATTGACCCGGCAGACCTTTTTATCGCCCACATAGGCGGCATGGATGCATTCGCGGTTGGTTTACAGATTGCGCAGCGCATCATAGATGACGGCGTAATCCCCGGTTTTGTAAAAGATCGTTATGCGTCATTTGAAAGCGGCGACGGCGCGAAATTCTCCAAAGGAGAACTTACGCTGGAACAGCTTGCAAAAATAGGAGCAGACGCGGGTTACGGCAAAACAGGGCTTACAAGCGGCAAACAGGAATACCTTGAGAATGTGCTGAACGGATATTTACTGGGACTGTAAACTTTTAATAAGCGCATCGCAGACAAGATCAACATCTTCAAATGTCATACCCGGATATAACGGCAGGGTTAGCTCGTGCTCGCTGACATATTCTGCTTTTGGAGCGGGGTTAACTTTACCTTTGTATGCGCTGAAATTTTTAATCGCAGGATAATGGATACTTGTCTGAATCCCGTCCTGCTTCATTGATTCAATTACCGCGGCTCTGTCTGCCGAACCTGAAAGCAAAACCGGCATTATATGATAATTGGGTTTTCCTCTTGCCCAAAACCTGTAGGGGATTGAGACAGACGAAACATCATCAAGACGCTTGTAATAATGTTCTGTAAGTTTTTTGCGTTTTTCGTTGGCTTCATTTAGTTTTTGCAGCTGAACAAGCCCAAGGGCGGAACTTATTTCGTGAATCCGGTAATTTAAACCGGGGATCTCAACATCGTAGGATACTGCTCTGCCCTTGTAGCGGTCAAAAGAAAGAACCGACATTCCGTGGGAACGCAGAAGCCTCATTTTTTCATACAATTCAGGGTTGCGCGTAACAACCATGCCGCCCTCGCCCGTTGCTATATTTTTATTCGCAAAAAAACTAAAAGCAGATACATCGCCGAAAGTGCCAAGCGGCTGATTTTTATAACAGGCGCCCGGAGAATGCGCGCAGTCTTCGATAAGAAGAAGCTTGTGTTTTTTGCAAAGCGCTGTTATGCGCTCCATGTCACAGGCAAACCCCGCATAATGAACAATCATAACCGCTTTTGTTTTTGGGGTAATCCGCGCTTCAATATCATCCGGGTCAACCGACCAGTCTTCCATTGAGGTAATATCCGCAAGTACATTCTCCGCGCCAACAAGACTTGTTACATTTTGATCTGCAATAAAAGTCAGCGCCGGGGTGATAACCTCATCGCCTCTACCGATACCGCATGCCAAAAGCGCAATATGCAAAGCCGCAGTACCGTTTGACACTGCAAGGCACTTGGAGCTGCCCCCTGAATCATGTCCCAAAAAATCAGAAAAAGCGGCTTCAAAGCTGTGGGTTTTTTCGCTGATACTTATCCAGCCGGAATCGAGCACCTCTTTAACAGCCTGGTACTCCCTTTCATCGTAATTTATCTTATTTAACTGCACACGCCACATTACCGGGTAAATCTAACACATTTCAGCAAAAAAAGGTAGCCAAAAAAGGTAGCAGCAACCAAATTTTAACTTTTTTTCAACTTTTTTCTCGTTTCGGTCAAGCACCACGCATCTGTGCGCCATATATAGCTATTAAATCACAGGAGTGTGGTATGAGTGTAATGGCTTATATGCCCTATGGGGCTGGCGGAATCATTATCCGGGTTGAGACGGATATACGAAGGGGAATTCCAGGCGTTGATATCTCCGGGCTTGCAGAAGGAGCGGTCAGGGAGGCGCGTGACAGGGTACGCGCTGCTTTCAGGAATTCCGGGTTTAATTTCCCGCTGGACAGGATATTAATCAATCTTGCACCTGCAGGATTAAAAAAAGACGGCGCGGCTCTTGATTTGCCGATAGCGCTTTCGGTTATGGCTGCCGCAAATATTGTGCCGATTTCCGGAAACCTGCTTGTTATGGGGGAGCTCGAGCTTTCCGGCAAAATACGCCCCGTACGCGGCGTACTGGCTGCAATTGCAGCCGGGCTTGCCGAAGGAATTACAGAGTTCATCGTACCTGCGGAAAACGCCGGAGAAGCGGCAATTCTGGCTTCCATGGGGGGTCACAAAGACTGCCGGTTTACCGCGGTGGAAAATTTGCAGGGAGCGGTACATACGCTGTTTATCAGGGAAGAAAAAGGCGCTCTTCCGGCTTCGTTTGTATCAATATCCCAAAATACCAAGGGGGACACCCTAGGGCAGGAAACAGAAGGCGATTTTGCTGATGTACGCGGTCAGGCAATTTACAAACGCGCTCTCGAGATAGCCGCTGCAGGCGGGCACAATGTACTTGCATTCGGACCGCCCGGCGCGGGAAAAACAATGCTCGCAAGACGGCTTCCCTCGATAATGGCGCCGCTTACAGCGGAAGAAGCAGTCGAAGTAACGCGCCTTTACAGTCTGGCAGGTCCAAGAAATGACAATCAATTTCTCGACCGCCTTATTACCAGCGCTCCATTCCGCGCCCCGCACCATTGCGCCAGCGCAGAGGGCATACTTGGCGGCGGCAGAATCCCCCGTCCCGGAGAAATCAGCCTTGCTCACTATGGTGTGCTTTTTCTGGATGAAGCGCCGGAGTTCAGAATCAATGTTCTGCAAGCGCTTCGTGAGCCGCTTGAAGACAGAGTTATAAGTATTGTCAGGGCAGAGGGACCGGTTCGTCTTCCCGCGGAATTTCAAATATTAATGACAGCAAACGCCTGCCCCTGCGGACGGCTTGGAATGCAAACCAATATGTGTTTCTGTTCATCCGATGAAATCAGCCGCTACTGGCGGAAATTCGGCGGCGCGCTGCTTGATCGTGTAGAAATCAGGGTTGGTATCATTCCGCCAAAAATTGATGAAATTAGCAGGCGCAACCCGCCGGATACGGAAAAAAGCGAGGTAATTGCCCGCCGTGTAAAAGCGGCAGTTGAAATCCAGCGGCATCGTTTTAAAGGAACAGGCATCCGCCGCAATGCCCTGCTTCCGGCGGGCAAAACTGCCATCCTGTGCCCGATGAGCGAAAAGGCAGAAAACGCATTTCACGCAGCCGTCTCAAAACTGGGACTTTCCGGCAGAGCCTACCACGGGATTTTACGGGTAGCCCGAACCATAGCGGATCTGGAAAACAAGGAAGTAATAGAAACCGAGCACATCTTGGAAGCGGTTCACCACCGGCGGCTGGGAGAAGATCCGTGGGACATAATGTCAATTTCATCGATGTAAATACAAAATGTCAATACGTATGTATTGACAAAAATTAAGAGGAGAGTTATAATGAAATTAAAGTTTGAATGGGATGAAAGAAAAAACGCTGAAAATATAAAAAAACACGGCGTTTCCTTTGAAGAAGCAACAGCGGTTTTTATAGACCCGCTGCGCTTCGAAATGTATGACAGTATCCATAGTTTTACCGAAAAACGATGGATAACAATCGGTTTAGCCGGATTTCAAATTCTTAAAGTAAGTTTTACAGAAAGAAACGACAAAATCCGGTTAATTTCAGCCAGAAAAGCAAACAACAAAAATATGGAGGAATACTTTTATGGGTATGGTACAACGGGTAATTGATACAGATAACTATCATTTTTCGGAAGAATCTATAGCGCGGCTAAAAGCCCTCGAAGACAGGCCAATAGATTACAGTGATATTCCGGATTACTCCATCGAAGAAATGCGGGCAATGAGGCAAAAAGCAATGGAAATACGAAAAAAACAAATGTTTTCCCTGCGGCTTAAAACATCAACCATTGAATGGTGGAAATCTCTTGGAGAAGGATACACAACCATAATGGCGCGTTTATTGGACGAAGCAAGAAAACACCCTGAATGGATTAAAATGTGCCTTTAGGAACTAACAGGTTTTAATAAACACGGTATCGCTTCCAAAACCGCATCGTTAATTTTTCTGCTTCTGCCGGAATAACCAAGTTTGCGGTCAGGACGAAGCGAGCCGTGGAAATCGCTGCCTTCTGTAACAAATAATTCCAATGATTTGCCCAATGCTTCAAGACGGCGGCAGGAGCCGTGTTTAGCGGTGGGGTGCCATGCCTCAAGACCCATCAGCCCCATCTCTTTTAATGTTTTAACAAAATCGGGAAGGCGTCCCCATGCAATATAAAGAGAATTTGGGTGCGCCAGTACCGGAAAACCTTCGGATTCCCGTATAAGAGCGGCGGCTTCTTCAAAAATCAACCCCTCTTTTGGCACATACATGGGTTTACCTACTCCCAAATAGCGTGAAAACGCCTGATTTATGTTTTTTACGATTTTCCGCTTCACTAAAAACGCCGCAAAATGAGGCCGCCCCACAGCATGACCGCCGGAAAAAGCCAAAATATCCTCCCAACATACATCAATGCTGAATTCGTGCATTCTGTTAAGAATTTCCCGGTTTCTCGCTTCCCGCCGGCGAAATAAACCGTCAACAGCAGAAATAAAGGCAGGACTAGGCTTTTTAATACCCAGCCCCAGAAGATGAAATTCCCCTCCGGGGCCAAGCCCGATTTTACCTTTCCAGTTAATATTTATCTCTATTCCGGGTATAAAATGAAAATTTTCATGTTGTTTTGCCGCTTCAATCGCGCTTTCCAGCCCTTTAATGGTATCATGATCGGTAAGGGCGATGGCAGAAAGCCCCAGCCTGACGGCTTCATTTACCAGCATGGCAGGGGTTAGTTCCCCGTCGGAAACATTTGAATGGGTGTGTAAATCGATCATTAACAAATATTGTATCAAATATTTGCCGTTTTATATACAAATTTACCGATAATAAGAGGAAGATTGCCCAAGATCGTTGATCATTGGAGCTTTTGCAATTATACTGATATTATAGAGAATTTGTTCTCATCAAAGGACGGTTTTTAAGTGTTTGAGTATGTCTTGGAAAACGGGGTTATTGTTTCCCCCGGCAAAAAAGTACATACCGGTGATTTGGGAGTAAAAGGGGAAACGATTGTTTCTCCGGGCGGGAGTGCTAAAGTAAAAGTCAATCTGAAGGAAAAATCATTTGTTTATCCTTCTCTTATCAATACCCATGATCATTTGCAGGGGAATTATCGTCCGCCTGTAGGGCCCAAAAAAGGTACTTTTTACCTGACATGGCTGCCATGGGATAAAGATCTGAAAGCTTCAAAAACATTCGAAGAAAGATCTAAATTATGCAGAGAAGATCTTTATGCTCTTTCCGGCTACAAATGCCTGTTTTCCGGCGTAACAACAGTGAATGATCATTTTCCTCATCATCTGAACTGCGAAATAATCCCCACTTTACCTGTCAGGGCAATTCAGAATTACGCTCTTGCGCATGAATGTGTCTCCTACGATTTAAAATGGGGGGACGGCATAGAAATTGAACATGAAAGAGCCGTAAAAAATTCATGGCCATTTATTACCCATCTTTCCGAAGGTTTTGAGAATGAAGCAATGAACAGCGTCCAGATGCTGGAAGATAAAAAAATGCTGGACAAACATTGCCTTTTTATTCACTGCATTGCCTTAAGCGATGAAGATATTATCAAAATTGCAAAAGCGGGCGCCAGTGTTTCATGGTGCGGTTTTTCCAATATGTTTATGTTTAATGTAACAGCTAAAGTACGCAAGATGCTTAAAGCCGGAATAAACTTAACAATCGGAACAGACTCATCTGCGACAGGTTCTGCCAATCTTCTTGCAGAAATGAAATTTGACAGGGAACTGTATCAAAAACTCTACGGAGAAGATCTTCCCGCGCAAAAAATCTTCGAGATGGTAACTATAAATTCAGCCAAAGCATTCTGGATGCAGGATAAAATCGGCGCTTTGGAAGAAGGAATGTCCGGCGACATTCTTGTTTTAAAAGCAAAAGATGATTGTCCGTATGAAAATCTTGTAAATGCGGAAATGAAAGATATTGAACTGCTTGTTTTATCCGGATCTCCCATTTACGGAGAGATGCGCTTCCTTGACATATATCAGGGAAAACTTCCGGATGGATATACGCAGATAAAAGCAGGCAATAAACCAATGTTTGTTAAAGGGGACCCTGCAGGTCTTTATAAAAAAATCAGGGAGAAAATAGGCTTTAAAAAGGAGCTCGATTATCTTCCGTTTGAACCTTTAGAGGAAGAATAATAATGCCAAAACCAGCACAATACCGTTCAGGTTCTTTAATTTATTTTCAGGGCGATCCGGCAGAGAAAATTTTTATTCTGCAAACCGGAAAAATAAGCCTGGTTTATCAGGATATTGAATCCGGAGCGGATGTAAGGGATCCTGTGCAGCCGGGAGAATTCTTTGGAGTTAAATCCGCGCTTGGACGTTACCCAAGAGAAGAAAATGCCGTTGCCCTGTCTGATACTACAGTTATGGTTTTTACTGTGCCTGAATTTGAAGCTGTCGCAATGGCAAATTCAAGAATAATAATGAAGATGCTTAAAGTTTTTTCCAATCAAATGCGGCGCGTTCATAAACAGGTTTCCAAAGTTATGGCAAAGGAAGAACAGGAACCTGCCGACGGACTTTTTAATATTGGGGAATATTATCTTAAGAACAAACGTTTTTCCCAGGCAAAACATGTATTCAGCCGTTATCTGACATTTTATCCTTCCGGCAGAAATGCCATTCAGGCTACCAAAAACCTGGAAATTTCGGAAAATTCACTTGCCCGTTTCGGAGACGGAAAGGGACCCGGCGTTTCCATGACATCTTCTCCCGCAGACATTGCAAGAGACGATCTTGGAAAAGCCGCAAAAACATTTTATGATGCATCAAGTTTTGTTTCCCAGGGGAAATATCAGGAAGCGTTTATTGCATTCAAATCCATAGTTGACTCCAACGCTGATCCTGAATGGACATCCAAAAGCGTTTTTGAAATTGGACGCTGTATGTTCCTTTTAAATAAATATGATGATTGTATAAAATATTATACCAATATGCTGACCAAGCAACCAAAACATCCTGAATTAAAAGAAACAATATTTATCATGGGCCAATGCAATGAGAAACTTGACAGGCAGGATCAGGCGATTGCTTTCTACAAGAAAATTTTATCCATTGGCGGCAGCGAAGATGACAGTGCAATTATAAAAGCAAAAAGAGCGTTATCCGCTCTGGGAGCGTAAGATGGCAATGGATTTGGCCGCATTCGGCCGTTTTTCACGCACATTTTTAAAAGGAGACATTATATTCTCCGAGTTTGAACTTGGCGATACTTTTTATCTGATTCAATCAGGCAGGGTACAGCTTGTAAAATTGGTTGGTGATATCGAAAGGACTCTGGATATTCTTCACCCTTCCGAAATGTTCGGCGAAATGGCAATATTGGAAAACTCCCCGCGTTCTGCAACCGCAATCGCTCTTGATGAAGTAAAAGTGCTGGAATTTAATTCTCAGAATTTTGAAATACTTTTAATGGGTAATCCCCAAATTGCCCTTAAATTACTAAAGATGTTCTGCAAACGCATTTATGATTCAAAACGCCGGTTTATGATTCTTACCCTGCCCGATCCGCAGGCAAAAATCGCAGACGTATTTCTTATGCTGGATGAAACTCAGCCTGATATTGACAAAACCAGCGACAGAAGGGAATTTAAAACCACTGTTGAAGGCGTTGCTCACTGGGCAGGAATGAGTGTAAATGAAGTAAGGGATGTATTGGGGCATTTTGTCAATCAGCGCCGTGTAGAAATATACCCGGACAGAATTGCTGTAAAAAACATCAACGATTTCTCCCGCTTTGTCAGCTCAAGACGCAACAATTCAAGAGGCGCATAAACCGCCGTTACCGATGTATCATCATGGATAATAAAAAAATTCTTGTTATATCTGATACTCATGGAGACAGAATTGCTCTTGGAATAGTTTTAAACTGGGCAAAAGAAAGGCTTCCGCCCAAAGACTCAATTTTTGCCGCTGCGTTTCTGGGTGACGGTATTTCCGATTTGCAGCCTGCAGCAAAAGCGGCAGGTTTTTACTGCGACTGGAAAATTGTCAGCGGAAACAACGATTACGGCATTCATGCGGCGGAAACAGCGGTTTTTGATTTTGAAAACCATCGTTTTTTTATCTGCCATGGTCATAGATATAATTTATTCGGCGATTATAATTCACTTGCTTCGGCAGCCGGCAGCAGAGGAGCAACTGTTGCATTATACGGCCATAGCCATGTTCCTCATTATAAAAAAGTAAATGGCATACACCTTATCAATCCCGGCAGCTTAAGCCGTTCGCGCAGCAGAATAGGCGATACATTTGCTGTCATAGAATGTGCGGTTGATAAAGAACTCAATGTTGAATTTTTCGGAATAAATGAACACGCAGAAATTCATCCTGTTAAAATAAAATAATTTTAAAAAGGCTCACACGGAGACACGGAGGACACAAAGGCACGGAGCAGTGATTAGAAATCTTTTCCCATCACTACAATTATATTATGAGTTTTGCCGTCGCTGAAGACAGGCAGCACAGCGCTGCAAAGCGGCTTTCCGTCTGCCGTGATTGATTTTATTCCCTTTTCTGTGCTCGCGCTATTGTCCACCGTTATGCGGTAATCAGCGCCGCGGAAATGGCGGGTAACGGTGAACTCCTTCATTTCTTTTGGAATGCAGGGGTCAATGAGCAAGCCGTCAAAAACAGGACGTATCCCCAGAATATACTGGGAAATACTTACAAAGGTCCATGCCGCAGTTCCCGTAAGCCAGGAATTTTTTGCCTCTCCGTGACGCGGTGCGTCCTTCCCGGCAACCATCTGCGCGTAAACATAGGGCTCCATGCGGCGAAGATCTGAATCGTCTTCGCGGTAGGCAGGGCAAATCTTTGCATAGGTTTCAAAGGCGCGGTCTCCTCTTCCAAGACGCGTTTCCGCTATCGTAATCCATGGATTATTGTGGCAGAAAATACCCGCGTTTTCCTTGTATCCCGGCGGATAGGAAGAAATTTCACCTAACTTAAGATGGTACTCTTTATAAGCCGGCTGCAGTAAAACAATTCCGTATTTTGTATCAAGATGCTCCTTTACAGAGTCAAGCGCTTTTAACGCGCGCCCGTCTTCGATACCAATACCCGCCATTACCGCAAAACCATTTGATTCTATAAATATTTTTCCGTTATCGCATTCACGGCTGCCTATTTTTTTACCGTAAGCGTCATAGGCGCGCAGAAACCACTCTCCGTCCCAGCCATGTTTATTAATCGCATCAACCATCGCGGTTATTTCTTTTTCTGCATATTCAGCTTCTTCCGCGCGGTTTGTGCGGCGGCAAATTTCTGTATAATCGGGACCCGCGAACGCGAAAATTCCCGCAATCAAAACAGATTCTGCAACGCCGCTTTCAAAGTTGGCGGTTGTCTGAAAAGATTCGCCGGGTGTTTTGGAAAAACAATTAAGGTTTAAACAATCATTCCAGTCTGCTCTGCCAATCAACGGAAGCCCGTGCGGACCTTTATTTCTTACAGTGTAATCAAAAGAACATTTAAGGTGAACAAAAAGAGTATCTGCCAGTTTTTCATCGTTATTAAACGGAACTTTTTCTTCCAGTATGCTCCAGTCACCGGTTTCTTTTATATATGCTGCAACCGAACATATCAGCCACAATGGGTCATCGTTAAATCCGGTACCTGCTTCGTTATTGCCTCTTTTTGTAAGCGGCTGGTATTGATGATACGCGCTGCCGTCGGGAAACTGAGTTGCCGCAATGTCAAGAATACGCGCGCGGGCACGCTGCGGAACAAGATGCACAAATCCCAGCAAATCCTGATTTGAATCTCTAAAACCCATTCCGCGCCCGATACCCGATTCAAAATAAGACGCGCTGCGCGACATGTTAAAAGTTACCATGCACTGATATTGATTCCATACACCTGCCATGCGCTCCATACATTTGTCCCGGGCGGATACTGTAAAACGGCTTAAAAGATTTTTCCAGTAATCGTTAAGATCTGCAAAAGCTTTATCCGCTGCCTGCGGTGTACTGTATTTTTCCAGCAGAGCATCGGCAGGTTTTTTATTGATAACATTAACGCTCTCCCACTTTTGCTCCTGATGGTTTTCGCAATATCCCAATACAAACACAAAATCTTTAGATTCGCCCGGCGCAAGATTTAATTTAATATGATGAGACCCAACCGGCGCCCAGCCGGAAGCGATGGAATTACCGGCTTTCCCGTTTAATACTGTCTTAGGGGAATCAAAACCGTTATATAAACCAAGAAAAGCCTGCCTGTCGGTATCGAATCCTTCGATGGGAACATTGACAGCCCACAGAGCATAATGGTTACGCCTTTCGCGGTATTCGGTTTTGTGATAGATACGGGATCCATGCACCTCTACTTCGCCGATGTTAAGGTTACGCTGGAAATTTGTCATATCGTCATTTGCGTTCCATAAACAAAATTCCACAAAGGAAAAAACATCAATATTTTTAAGAGCGGCAGACTCGTTTGCAAGCGTAATTTTATGAATTTCACAATTGTCACCTAACGGCACGAACGAAACTTGCGAAAAAGCCAATCCTTTTCGCGCAGAAGAAATTCGCGAGTAGCCCATGCCATGTCTGCACTCGTATCTGTCCAGCGCGGATTTCATCGGCATCCAGGAAGGTGTCCACACATCGCCGTTATCCCGCAGGTAAAAATAACGTCCGCCTGCATCGGCAGGAACATTATTGTAGCGGTAACGTGTCAGGCGCAGCATTTTCGCGTCGCGGTAAAAACAATAACCGCCCGAAGTATTGGAAAAAAGACTAAAAAAATCTTCGCAGCCCAAATAATTTATCCAGGGAAAAGGCGTGTCGGGACGGGTGATTACATACTCACGCGTTTCATCGTCGAAATAACCGTATTGCATATTCATAGTATACAATAAAATAAGGTGACAGTCACCTTGGGGGAATTCTGTGTCAAAATGACACAAAAAACGACGATTTTTTTCTCTCTGTGTCATTATTTCCAAAAAGGGTTTTTAATTGATGTTTTTTGCATTAAATTTGTGTTGTTTTGGCGTAAAAAGGGCTTGGCATAGTTTTTGCTAATAAATAGGTGTCGACGAGAAAAGCGAAAAAACCCGCCGTAAGGGGGACAGTTCGTTGAACTGGAAGTTCGCAAAATATCTCGTAGGATTGGAGAAAAACCATGAAAACAATTACTCTTTACCGCCCCTTTCAGAATCTCTTTGACAATGTTCTTGAGAATCTGGACACGATGCTGCCGGCATTAGGCAATGCAGAAAGGATGTTTAATCACATGCCTTTGACAGATGTTCGTGAAACCGATGCCGCCTACATTCTTGAAATGGAGCTGCCGGGTTATGATGAGAAAAACATCGAAATTAATGTTGACGGCTCCAACATCACCATTGCTTCCAAACAGGAAACGGCGGAAGAAACTTTTACCTACCTGATTAAAGAGCGCAGGTGCGTTTCTTTCAGCCGCTCTTTCAAGCTGCCTGCGAATGCAAATCCGGAAGCAGTGAGCGCATCCTTTAAAAACGGCGTGCTTAGCCTTACAATCGAAAAACGCACAGAAGCGCAAAAAAGGATCATTCAGATTAATGCGGCATAGGGGATAGGCTTAAGGGGGCAGAGTGTACTCTGTCCCTTTAATGGTACTCTGCGGAATGATCGTTTTCTTTGCGGTAATAAATCAGCGTTATTATTAAACTAACTAAAAGTATTCCCATGTTTAACACAAAGGGCAGATTTCTGGAAATATCAGAGAGCATGCCGCTTATCCATCCAAAAGGAGCGGCTACTATCATCATTAACATGAAACGCAGAGCCATTATCCTTGCGCGCTCGTTGGGATCAACATGAAGCGCTATTATCGATTCGTTTAACATCATAAAAGCGCCCAGACCAAAGCCGTCGAAAACAAGTGATACGCAAAGAAGCGGGTATTTTATCATTCCTTCTGCAGGAATTAAAATTAACATTAACTGCCCTATAAAACTTGAAACGGTTGCCAGAATAAGGGGTATTTTTAGCAAACCTTTAAGTAATTTAGGGATAACAAAAAAAAGAAAAATAATGGCAAGAACAGATCTTAATACATTAAAAAGCGGCAGTATATTTTCCGGAACAAAAAGTTTTTTATTGGCGATAACCTGCCAGAATGTGTTGTTAATAATTCCAACTGTCCATCCAAGCGCGGCAATTACTATCGCAAAAACAATACCGCGTGATTTAAGGATTATTTTTATTACATCGCCGTAACCGCCGGCAAGCTGGAAAATATTTTTTCCTCTTGTTTCAATCATGCGCATTTCGCCTATTTTTGTTTCTTTTGATGTAAAATAAAGAATAATAACTTTTAATGTCATTAAAATAAAAGCATTTACATAAAGAATCCTAATGGCAGGAATGAGGGTTAATTTGGAAATTAAAATGGCTGTAATAGGCGCAAATATAGCGGATAACTGACCAAAAGCAATCGTAAGCGAAAATATTCTTGTTATTTGTTTTTTTTCGGCATCTTCGATTAACAGGCATGTCCAGGAATTTGCCGTAACGCCGTTAGATCCGTTTATAATCGCCGCAACCAGAAAAAACAAAAAACCTTCCGCGCGCCACCAGATAAGAGCCGGAATACTCCAGCCGATAATATCAAAAATTGCCGTTGCGTTTCTTCTGCCCATTTTGTCTGTAATGGGACCGCTTAAAAAAGAAAATAATATCTGCGATAGCATTCCGATTGAAACAATAAAACCTATCCGGGTGTCATTTAATCCAAGCGCCAGCATATAAACCGACAGATACGGCATACACAGATTCATCGAAAGACCCCAAAGCGGTTCTGTATAAACACAAGCGCGAGGATTCCCCTTAAGATGTATCAGCGTGGAAAACAATGAATCTTGCTTCAGTGGCAGCTTCATTAAAAAACCTGCTCTAAAACATAAAAGACACTTTTATCTGTTCCGAATATTACTCTTTTTCCCGCAATTACAGGAGCTGATAAAATGGAACCTTCTGTTTCCATCTGCCACAGCAGGCTGCCGTCACGCGCAGAAATACAAACAAGCTGCGGTGGAATATTGTCATCTCCAAGAAGTCCA
The DNA here is from genome assembly GCA_009784975.1 of Treponema sp. Lineage (GTDB taxonomy): Bacteria > Spirochaetota > Spirochaetia > Treponematales > Breznakiellaceae > WQXQ01. The sequence continues at coordinate 10,655 of WQXG01000008.1, read as the reverse complement.
AAGTAAACTCTGCCTGCGGCAATTGTCGGAGGAGAACTAACAGGAGTATCAAATACTTTTTCCCAGCGTAAATTCCCGTTATTAACATCAAAGGCGCGGGCAGCGCAGTCTCCGCCTGTAAAGATTACAAAATCCCTCCATACTGTGGGAGCCATAAAATCCAATATATCTATATTCCTTAGAAAATAATTCCATGTATCTTCAAAACGGGTATAATTCAATATTCCGTCGCGGTATTGCCGCCAGACAACATCTCCTGTATGACGGTTGTAGGCATGATAGCCAAGCAGCATTCCTCCGTATACATCCGCTGTTCCAAAAAACAAAAGATCTCCGCGTACTGCGGAAAATGAATACCAGATTGCATCTATTTCATTGTAGGAAAGATACCACAGGAATTCACGTTTTTTAATATCATACGGACCTATTAATTCAACCCGTGAACCTGTAGCCATATACATTACATCATCTGCCACAAGAAAAGTATAATTGTACCAGCCGGGATTAAAAATTCTGAATTGTTCTATGCCATCCGGAGAAAGAAAATAAATTGCATCTGCGTCTCCTACAAAGATGATATAATCTCCGTAACGCTGCACCTGAGAATTAATCTGGCTCCTTGTCTGAAAATGCCAGACTTCTTCTCCTGTTTCCCGCGAAAGAGCATAAAGTTTTCCGTCCTTGCTTCCAAAATAAACCTTGTCTTTATCTGCATAAGGAATGGAGTTTATCTCCGCTCCGCTTTTAAATACCCATCGCATATATCCGCTTTCCACATCCAGCGCGTAAAAGTTTTTATCATCTGATCCAAAATAAATTGTATCGCCTATTACGACAGGCGGATTAAGCGAGCGGATTGTTTCACCGTCTGATTGAAGATTAATTTTCCAGCGTAAACCCAGCGGCGGAGTAATACGCGAAGAACTTACGCCTCTGCCGCCCTCGCCTCTAAACTGCACCCAATCAGAGCTCCGCGCGCATGCGCTGAATACAAGAATTATTAGCAATAATAATATTAGATTTTTTTTCATAAATATGCCAGTCCTCTTAAACTAATTATACGTTTAATTGAATGAAGCAGTCCGCTTTTACGGAGAGACAAGATTGCTTTATATTCATTGTATAGAAGCTGGTAACTTTTCTCCATTTCCGCAGAATCGCTAAAATGGCGCCAGCGCAGTTCGGAGTAAATATCCGCGAAAGTTTTATAATGCTGCTCTTCGCTGCTCCAATACTCGTGCGCTGTTTTAAAAGCGGGTTTGATTGGCTTTCCGTCGGCGGCAAGCTGCGCCAAAAGCAAAAGGTAAAGGGAACGGGCTGCCTGTCTGCCGCCTCGTTGTGTGCCCATGTACAGGATTAATTCTCTTGTGTAGCGAATAATATAAGCGGCAGCAACAGCGAAAATTACAAGGAAAATTGCCGCTTTGCCAACGGCTTGCCATGGGAATTTCCTTATCTGTGAAAAAGTCCGCTCTTCGTCGAGCAGCGGGATCACTACATCCCAATTATTAAAATCGCCCATGCCCACAGGCGGAATGGCAAATAATGTAGATTCAAAATCTATCCAGCCGTAATCAGGTATGTAAAATTGTGTCCATGAATGACCGTGTATATTTGTTACCATGTACAGGTTATCTAATGGAAATTTCTGCAAGGCTGGAATTCTTGCGCGCAATGCGGCAAGTCCGCGAAGATGCGCGATAGTCTGCAAACCGTCTGCCGCAAGATAACCTGTTACTACACGGGAAGGAACACCTGCCAGCCTGCCCAGCAAAGCGAGAGTGTTGGAAAATTCAACACAATCGCCTTCTGCAGAATTAAAAAGAAAATGTTTTAATGCGTCAATGGAACGATCATCGTCATAGTTCAGGTTATATTGATATTTGGAAAAATTTTCCAATATGGCAATTATTTTTTCCATGTATTCATTGCCCTCGGTATCAGAAAATATTTCCCGCAGATAACCGTCGCCCTGAATAATTTTTTCGCGGTTTTTCTGCCATGTTTCCAGAACATTGTTCAAGTATGCAGAAATCATCTCCCTGTCGCCGGCATCAAGAGGAATTTCCAGATAATGGGCAAGCGCATATTTTTCGCGTTCGCCAAGAGCGCGCAAAGGTTCATTTACAAGCAAAAGCGGATCGCCTGTGTGCGTATTTGATACTACCTGGTGAATGTAGCGAAGAGGACCTGTGTTTTCACTTAATATTACAGGATCAATAACAACAGGCCGCCATGGCAGATATTTTTGGTGCAAAGTAGACAGAGAAAAAACTTCCTGACTTTCCCTGCCAAAATCCAATTCCCGCTCATTGTTAGACCATGTAATAAAAAATCTTTGGGAGGCAATGCTGTTAAACTGCTCCCCAGGACTAACAATAAATCCTTCTACAGGATCGAGCAGTCCGCGAATTGAGTTACCCATGTACACCGGCTCTCTTTTGGAAGCGACTACCATCACCATATACTGCCGGGTATCACCGGAGCCTCCTCCTCTTCCCCAATCCTGCTCTGGAAGACCGCGCAATCCCGGCAAACCTCTCTCACCCCTCGGCAAAGTTCTGCGTCCGCCTCTTTGTTCAATTCCCCTGTCCGTCTCCGAAGATCCGATTCTCTGCGGTATTCTTTCCGATAGCAAATTATTAATTATCGCATTGCGTACAAAATCAGGCGGCAGCACGACAAATATTACAAGCATAACAGCCAATGCTCCCAATAAAAAAACAAGACCTTCTTTCCATACCTTTTTGCCGCTTTTGGGATAAAGACATAAATAAATAACCGCGCTATGCAGTAAAAAAACAATTGCTGTCCAAACAAGAATAAATTGTGTAAGAGCAAAACTCTGTCCTGCGATGTCCTCCCCGGAACGGGACAGTGAAAGAAGACGCAGGCAAACCCATGCCAAAAAGAAAGGTTCCAGCGCCGCCAATTTTGCTATCACCAGATGTGAATGATGGAATAACAAAAAAGTTAATATAAAACCGGCAAGACCCGCAATTAAAGGCGTAAAAAAAGAAAATCCTGCGGCAATAACCGAAAGCAGGAGCAAAAGCGCCGCAAGTATAATTAATTTTTTCTTTTTATCGGTAACTTTTGGATAAAAAGCAGCCAATGCCATAACGGGAATAATAACAAACCATTGCATTATTCCGATTTTGTCAAAGGAGACTGCAATGCCGGGATGAACAAATATTAATCCTACGGCGCTAAAATATAAAAACAGCCGCAGGTAAAATAAAATTGATTGAGTTTTATTCATAATTTCACCTGCGCATAATTATTTTCTATCTTTGCAGCATGAACTTTAAGCGGCTTCACTTTCCCGCTGCCAAACCAGCGCGGAGAAACAGAACATCCCCTGGAAATAAAATCTCTTAAATACAGCACTTCTTTATCTTCATTTGTTCGTGTTGGTTCGTGTTGGTTCGCGGTAATATTCTGAGAAATAAAAAGCGTAACAGGACGCGGATTACAGGCAAGAAGAAAAGCAGGAAGGGTAAAATCGCATGCTGTAGAAAAGACATATATATCACCCGCACCCGCAGAAATAACAGATTCATTTACGGAAGGCGAAAATGAAAGTCCTGCCAATTCTTCAAGAAACGCGTCCAGATCATTTTGATCTTCTATTTCCCTGCTGCCTTGCGCTGTACGGATATCAAATATGAATGATGAATTTTGTTCCTTAATGCTCCGCAAAAAATAGGCAAGACGCGCTTTTGCGCGATCCAAAAGCCATAATGCTTCCAAAGAAACATCTGCGCTGCAATAATTGCGGAAATGCACTTCTATTCGGGTTATTTTTTCCTGATTATCTGTAGAAATACGCGTTATAAGGGTATCTATCCTGTCCGAACTTTTCCAATTAATGTCACGTAACCTGTCACCGGGAGTATATTCGCGCATATAATATCTTTCTTCATCTGCGGAAGGTTTATTACGCTTGTCTTCTGCGCCTGCCTGCGCATTTATATGGATTATTTTTCCAAAATAGGGGGCGCTTCTTACATTTAACGTATTTGCCGCAGGCAATCCGCAGGAAAATGAAAAAAAGCCGAATATGTCACGTAATTGACAATACCCGTTACCCTGAAATATTCCCGACATTGGAAAATCAAGTGCAATATACGACGATGTTTCATCGCGGGGGATTGAAGTTTCTGCCAGCATAGTACAGCTTCTGCTGCCGGCGCATGGAAAAAAACGCCCCCGCACAATAAAGTGCATGCGGAAAAAAAGAGGAACAGGCGTATCTATACCTGTAACATGAGTTTTCTCCCCTGCTCTTGCCGTCATGGGAAACGGCGTTTTCCAGAGCGCAGAAAGCGTTTTTAATTTGCGGGATTTCCATAAACCAATAACGGCAAGCGCAAGCAAAACAAGCAAAATGCCGCATGACAATACTATCTCATAGGAATTGCGCATAACAAGAGAACGAATTAAAATTAACAGGGCGATGATAATAACAGCGCCCCCCACTGGCGTTAAAACCGGCCGAAAGCGTAAGAGCTTCATTGCTTTGCAGGTTCCTTGCCAAGCACAAAGTTGTGCTCAGGTTTTGGTTCAACAGGAACCGAGTTTAATATGCTTGTTAAAGGAGCTTCCGGCGGAATGGAAGGATCGCGTGTTATAATCCGGTGCGCCATTGAATGTATAAATATTTCCTTGATTAAATCGACAGAAACATAATCCAAACCGCGGCAAAGCGCCAAAGACTTCGCAAGCCTTGAAATACGCACACCTGCGCGCGGGCTTGCCGGTGTTTCAATATCGGGATGCAATCTTGTATACCGTACGCAATTAACAAGATAGGAAGTTACATCCTGATGCATCTGCACATCATCTACCATTTTTTTCCAGCGAATTAAATCTGCGCTGTCTATAACGCTTTTAAAATTCTCCCAGGCATCGATCCTTCCGTGTTTGTTTATAATTTCTTTTTCTTCTTCTGCGCTGGGATACCCGAGCGAAAGGCGGATCATAAAACGGTCAAGCTGGGGAACAGGAAGCGGAAACAGGTGAACACCCTTTAAATTCATTGTTGCAATAATAAAAAAGGGATCGGATAACTGATATAATCTTCCTTCTATTGTAACACTCTGCTCTTCCATTACCTGAAAAAAACTGCCCTGCGTTTTTGGAGTAAGCAGATTAATTTCGTCACATAACACAAAATGAGCAAACACCGGCCCTTTATTAAAAATCATTTCTCCCGAATGGCCGATAAAGCGGTTAAACCCCAAAATATCCTGAGGAAGCAAATCGACAGTACACTGGATACGGCTAAAACCTTCCATTTTAACGCCGTTTGTTATAGCCAAATCCTGAGGCCGCCAGCTTATTGACTGAGCCAAAGCCCGCGCAAGGGAGGTTTTCCCCACTCCATGCGAATCTGCAAGTATAACATGACCGCCCGCAATTTGGGCTGCGATGATATATTCCAGTTTTTTGGCGTCTACCGAGATTAAGCGCCTGATGTTGTTTATCAGCTTTTCGATTGATGGTTTTATTTGAGTGTCCATAATTTATGTTAACCTAAAACCAAATGTTTGTCATCTATGGCGTGCGCTGCGCCTTGCGCTACGGCGCTTCAATATCAGAGAGGGAGTAGTTTTCTTTTGCGGCTTTCATCATAACTGCGATGACGCCGGCAGCATCGGAGAGCAGCGCGTTTGTGAGGCGGTTAAAAAGACCAAAACCTTCGCCGCCGGCATTGGAACCGCCGTTATCCCAGTAAATGGGAATAAAACCGCAGTCTACGGCATGTTTGGTTACGTATTCCATGTAATATAATCTGTGCGCTTTGCCTGTTGCGCTGCTTTGTCTGACAGCTCCGTATTCGCCCAGAATTACAGGAATGCCATTGTCTGTAAATCTGGTTTTAACATTGTTAAATTGGGTTCGTACATGAGACTCGTTTGCCCAGCTGTTACCCCCGGGTCCTGTTATGGTATTTGATTTTTGTCCCCATGTATTCCAGGAAGCGTCTCCGGAAAAATCATAAGGATCATAATAGTGAATTGCTACAAAGATTTTATCCGCAGCCGAATCTTCCGGCATAACAAGCGATGTTACTGTTACGCTTGGTCTTGTTACCCAGCCGGGTATAACAAGAAAACGGCTTGAGTTTTTTCCGCCGGTTTCGCGCACCGTATCTACAAATATCTGGTTTAATTCATTAACCCTTGCATGCTGAGCCGCATTGCCGTTACCCCAGCTGCCGTCGTGCAGTTCGTTGAAAGATTCAAAAAGAAGATCGTAGCTTGTATCTATAAATTTAACTGCAATTTGATTCCATACGGCAATAAATTTATCGTCCATATCATCTTTAATTTTTCCGGATAAATGCTGTGTTCGCACCGAAAGCCAGGAATAGCTGTCGGCGCCGTCATGGTGTATGTTAATAATCGCTTTCATTCCGGCTTTTAAAACATATTCTACCACTTCTTCAACACGGTTAAGCCAGGCATAGTCAATAATATAATCCGGAGCAGGTCCTATCTTGGAACCCCATGTAACAGGAATACGCACATTATCAAACCCCTGAGCCGCTACTGCATACATTAAACTTTGGGTAATTCTTGGATTACCCCATCTTGTCTCGTTAGGTTCAACTGTGTAAGGCCAGTTAGAAATATTAAAAGTGCCTGAAGGGCTTCTGGAATTTGCATCCAGCGAGTTTCCAACATTCCATCCTATCTTCATGGAAGAAGCAAATTCCATAGCAGTAAGTTCTGCAATTTCAGGCTCATCTTCTTCAAACTCTGTACTTGTATCTATGGGACATGATAAAATGAGAAAAATTAATAATACAGTCCAGAAATATTTCATTTCAACCCTAAATCGAAATCCTGAAATTAATCGACAACAGCCCGTTGTCCAATGTCCAGACTTTTTTATCTGCTGTATCATTGCGTTCATACCAGATATCTATCGTGAAAAAACTGATCAGGTTTAACTGTATTCCTATTTTTGTTGTAAGTGACACATAATCCCTGCTGAATACTTGAGCATATTCAGGATCAATTTTATAGCCGGGCGTAAGATTTAAAACACCGGGTACATAACGAACAGATATATAAGGCATGATTTTATCTGTTAAAAGATACTCAACCTGCCCCATGACTGCCCAAAGAAAATCACCGTATACTACTCCGTCCGGAGCTGTGTAATCTCTTGCGCCAATGTTCATTAATTCAAGATTTAAAAATCCGCCCAAACGGGGAATCAAAGAAGAGTGAGGGCTTTCGTTTAAGCTGATAATTCCGTTAATGATTCCGTTTTTATCGGCATTAAAGCCGATGATAAGCGCTGCGGGAATTTCAACATCGCCGAGTGTAACGCCGCCTATCCGCGTATTGCGTTTAAATGCTGCGCCTGTGCCGCGGAAAAACCACTGTAATCCTGCCCCGATTTCAAAGTTGTATTCTCCGGTTTCAAATTCGTAAATATAATCTACGCCGATATACGGTTTCATTACCATGCGTCCGGGAAGATTAATCCGGTATTCGTAACCCAAGCCGACAGCAATTGGATTTTCTTTGAGCATATCCGGATCTGCCATAGGATCATTTACAGTATCCTGAGATTCATTTCCTTTTCTCCGCCGCACAGAATCGTAATTAACCGCGGTTAAAACAGAAAAGTTTATTAAATTGGTAAAATTGGGACGCCATGTAAAATCCATTCCGGCTATCCATGAATTATTATCGTTCTGCTCGGCGGTTTTCCATGATCCGATTTTAAACACAAGATCGAAGATTTCGGTTTTCATTCCCGCGCTTAAGTTACCTGCAATTTCAACTTCGCGGCGGTTAAGATGAACCAAATCCTGCCCTATAACAGAAACAACACCGCCTGCTCCATTGTACAAATTGCCTGAATGAAACAACGGCATTGGCAGCCTGTTTTTTGCCACATCTGTGCGGTTGTTTATAATAGGATCAAATACAGATTTAATTGACGCCTGCGAAAGTGTAATTTCCGGTTCAATTCCGGCTATACGAATCCAGTATTGATTGTATTCCAGCTGAGCGACAAAAGTATCGAACCAGACAGATGTTGCCTGATCCGGCTGTCCCCACAAGGTCGGCGTTGAATATCCTGAGTCATCAGGAGAATCATATCCGCGCCAGGCATAAAAAGCAGAGTTTGATAACCTTAGCGAAACAGAAAGAGCGTTGCGCTGCGGCGTGATGTTTCTGTCTGCATAAGGCGTAAATTCAAACCAAAGACCAAAACCTACAATCGTCTGTAATCCTGTTGCGAAATTATTAAAGTTGACCGCAAAGATTGTATCGGCATCCATGTTAAAATTATTTCCGCCAAAAAAAGGAACTGCAATTTCTGCAAACGCAGGCGCGCTAATCAGAATAACCAGCACTATTAAAAGAAATTTCTTCATGTTCATCCCCCGCTTACATTCGGATAGTGAACATGGCGCTTAACATACCCTTGTCCGCAAGAAAATCATTTGGTGTCAGCACATGCTCCATTTGATAACGAACATCGAATGAAAAGAAATGTATCGGCGTAATGTAACAGCCAATTGCTGCGGTGAAAACCATGTTATCGGTTTTTGTGCCTCCTGAAATTTGCGGTTTATAACCTGCCCTTATATACGGCGTAACTTTTTCTTTAATTGAATATTCAAGATGCGTAAGTATGGCAAAGTCCATGGTCCTGCTTCCCTGCGAAAAAAGATTTACAAGTTCCAGCTGAAGAAAACCGCCGAAGTTCTCGATAAGAGAATCGCGCCCTGCGGGATCAAACCATGACAGCACTATATTCATAATGCCCTCTTCATTGACATTAAAACCCAAAGATGCGCCTACGGGGATAACATCATCAAAATCCAAAAGACGGTATGATGTGCGGGTATCAAATCCGCGCGTGTAGAATAAAATACCTGTGCCGATCTCCCACTTGCTTACCCCGCCGACAGTGTCATACATAAAATCAAAACCCAAATACGGATTAAGTATAAACTTGTCTGTTAAAGGAAGCTGATATTCGGCTGCAACCCCAAACGTGACTGGATTTTCACCTAACACTTTTTCATAATTAACCGCGGCAAATCCTGTAACATCTATTTTTAAATGCTCAATCGTAGCTATTTCCAGGTCTGCGCCGAAAAGCCAGGCATTATGTTCGTTATCCCTGCCAATATCAGCAGAAGCGGCTTTAACAGTAAAACCAAAATGTTTAAACTCCATGCCTCCTGCAAGTATGCCGGATATATTGCCGCTGTAATCTACATTTACAAGATTACGGTTTAATCTGTTTCCCATTATCGGAAGTCTCTGGATATTGTAACGATCTGTTCTCCAGAGAGCCTGATTTTCCCTGTAATAAAATCTGTCGCCGGCATCCATTACTTCGTCAAATATCGAACGAAGCGATGTAGTGCTCATCTGCATTGTTGTGGTAGAACTTGCAATCCGGAAAAAATAATTTCTCCATACTACATCTGCCATAAAAACATCAAATGTTAAAATAAGCGGTCTTGCCGTCCATCTGTTAAAATCATCCTGTTCATAGTTTCCGCCCCGTGTTGCATAGGTATTCCACCATGTAAAAGCGGCATCTTTAAGCAAAAACCGGACCGTTGGGGTATCAGGGAATTCAGCAAAGGTGCCTCTATCCTCTGCGGGGAATAAATCAAAAACCAGTTCCAATCCTGCCCTTGTATCAAGGCCCGTTGAGCCTTTTTCTATATCCCAGCCGAAGGTTGTTGAAGCCTCCACCCCGAGCGTAGCCGTTCTTCCTGTAGTAAGGGTTTGCCCTTCCTGCCCAAAAAGCGCAAGCGGCACGAATACCAGGAATAAGATAAATAGTTTCTTCATGATTTATTCCTCCTATGCTTGATCTATTGTAGTATATTATGGGGAAGTGTCAATGTCAAAGTGTAAAAGTGTTAAAACCGCTTCCTCTCCGTACAGGCGCGGCGGGCTGCGGGTCTGCGTGCATGGAAAACATTTGCCGGAATCTGCTACGGAGCCTTCTGCGAAGTCTCCTCCGCAGGGAGCTGCAAAGATTGTTTTCCCTGCTCGCAGACCCGCAGCCCGCCACGCCTGTACGAAATGGGTTGTGATTTAACAATTTTAAAATGTGGTAGCGGATACCTTTTTCACGAAAAAAAACGTTTGTGTAGTGATATTTCTGGAAATTTTTAAAAAATTTTCTAAAAACTCGATTTTCGGTCAAGCACCACGCATCTGTGTGCCATATATAGCTGACAGATTTTTTGTCTGTTTATCACTTTTTTACAGTGTGGCAAATCACACTGTTCGGGGATAGCCCGAAGGAGAATTATATGGCTGATTTATCTAAGACTGCCTGCAGTCAGGAAGCGAAGTTACCACAATTGCTTGCGGAAGACGCAATTATCCTGCCGCCTAGCGACGACAGGATTTTTAAGGTGCTGCTCACTCACCCGGATGCAAAACAAGTCCTCATGGACATTATTTCTGCGGTGATCAGAAAAAAGGTAACGAATGCGACTATCCGGAACGTTGAATTGCCTGTTTCTAACATTGATGAAAAAGAACAGCGGTTTGACGTTAACTGTACTATCGAAAACGGAGATCAGATTGATGTGGAAATGCACTCTACCCCTGTTTATGAGACAGGGATGGAGAGAAAAAACTTTA
>WQXG01000007.1 GCA_009784975.1 Treponema sp. | reverse complement strand
TACCTAAGATTTTTATCTAACCCTTTTATAAACTTTTCCATAACTCCAGAGCCCCCTCTTGCTTTTGGCCTCTTGATTATACCACATTTTATTAAATATGTCAACTAACTTTGGAAAGAACCCAAAAACACTTGACAATACACATACAAACTTTGTATATTAATAACAAGAGGTAATATATGGCATTAGCTACAGTAAACATCTCATTTAACACAGAAATATTACAGCAGATAGACGAGATAGCAAAAAGAGAGGCGAGAACCCGTTCGGAATTAATCAGGGAAGCGTCAAGAATCTATATAGAGCGGAAAAAAAAGTGGGAAAGTATCTTTTCGTACGGAGAAAGTCTGGCTGCAAAATACGGCTTTACTGAAGATGATGTTAATAAAGAAATTAAAAAATACAGAAAAGAGAAAATTCAGAACGTTAAATGAAAATTGTACTGGATGCCAATATATTCATATCAGCTCTTTTTTGGGGAGGAAATCCAAGAATAATACTGGAAAGAGCAATTAAAAAAACAGACGAATTATTTATTTCCAAAGAAATTCTGGACGAAATAAAAGATGTATTGGAAAGACCAAAATTTCATGCCGGAAAAAATGAAATTGAATACTTTATAAAATCAATAGAAGAAATTGCTGACATTGTTTTCATTAATAAAAGAATTAAAAACGGAAGCAGGGATAAAACAGATAATAAATATATTGAATGTGCTATTGCTGCCAATGCTGATTATATAATTTCCGGTGATATCCATTTATTGGAATTAAAGGAATATAACAATGTTTATATTGTTTCGGTTAAGGAGTATTTGGAAGCCAACGGAAGAAATTAACCACGAATTATACGAACGGAGGATTTGGTAGCAGCTGCCTTTTTATTGCGGGAAGAATTTTTTACCACGAACCGCACGAACAGACACGAACTTTTTATTTGAAAAATAATCTAAATATTAAAGTTTTCCTAGATAAGCAAACTTAAATCCTTTATGCTTATAATAACAAGAAAACGAAAATGCCGTATACCGAATTGTTGCTTGAAGAAATAAGAACTCTGCCCTATGACCGTGTGGCAGAAGTGCTTAATTTTGTTGAATTTCTCAAACATAAGGATGACGGAAAAACAGAATATACTATTTTATAAAACGAAGATGCCGTTTCAATGGCATCTGATGTAATAGAAAAATACTGCCCTGCATTGGAAGAAATGGCATAGACGATCTTTCGAGAAGCTGGGATGGAATTTGCAGTCAGGCGTTTTTTATATTCTTGAAATGGAGTTAGATTAATAGTAATTGAGGTGGTAACAATTGACCACCTCAATTATTTAATCTTTGTCTATTTCAGTTTCATACATCTTTTTTAATTTAGGATAGTTTTTTTTCCTAAAACTATCAATAATGGAAATAAAATCATTAAATTTAGTTTCATATAATTCTGAAAATGATTTGCCACGAGAATCTCTTAAATATTCAATGAAAGGACTTAAATCATGATCGATTATTCTTTTTATTTCTCGTAATTTTTTAGATGATTCAATCTTTGCTTCTTCACTATCTATCTTGCTCAAACTTTCTTTAAGTATTTTATATTGTTTTTCCCAATAAATGATATACTCATTGCTTTCTACAGATGAATATAGTTTAGCTCCTATATACAATGACTGAGATTTTTTTAAATATTTACAATCATCATCAGATACAATAATAAAAAGTAATTTTTTTTCAAAATTTGAATCTTTGAATAATTCGCTTACTTCAAACATACATGATTGAGATTTTAAAAAATTATCGCTAATAAGCATTATAATAAAATTATGTACATTTACTTTTTTCATATATTTTTTAAAACTATCACGATATCCAACATCTCTTGTATCTCGTGAAATTGAAATATAAGAAATTCCAGAGAAGAGATCATCTATCTTGTCAGCTAAATCACTTTCTTTGCTACAATATGATAAAAACACTTTTGTCTTTTCATGCATAGACATCTGTAACAATGTTGTTCTATTTTGCATAAATTTTCCAATTCCTGCTGCTCCTTCATAGCGTGCCTCAAATAAATTTATACGTTTTTGCAAATCTTCTTCATTGTAAATAAAATACTTAGAAAATAAGTTGGAAAACATTTTTGCCCAATACTCACAATTATTATTATTTAATCCATTAATAAATTTATCCCACAAATTACCATAAATATTAATATCTTTATTAAAAAAAGTTAACTTATTATTTTTTATGACTTCGATGTCATTTACTATGATTTTATAAAAATCGTCTAAAAGACCATGTAAATAAAATGTTTTTGCTGCTGCAACTGCGACTTCAATAGCATTAGAAATAACTAATAGATATGGACCTTGGCCAAAAGTAGTATGAAAATTAATGTAATCATATTCATATCCTTCAGCATGGAGAACATTTGTAATTTTAATAATTGTTGCAATGGCACATTTAACAGCTTTATATTCATCACTATTTGTTACATCATTAATAGCAGAAAAAACATCATTTCGAATATTAACTGGAATACAATGATTATAATTTTCAACGTAATATACAGCAGATGCTACATAAGCAATATCAAGTGCCGTAAATATCGATTCTAAATGCTTTTGCTTCTGTTTCTCTTGTTCATTTTTGTCATTTATTGACTTTTTTCTCCAATAGTTAAAATTTTTACCTATACCTAAAAATGGCAACACTCTTACACCACAAATCCATGAAAAATATATAGCATGTTTTTGCTTGTAATCCTTAAGTGCTACCTCAATATTTTTTCTAAACTCTTCTATTGTCATAATATTATTTCTCTTTTACAACATCAATTGAAAATTTTAATGCCAAAGATGTAATATAACTTATTAAAATGTGATCTATTTCTAACATGCTATACGCTCTCCTATAACTTTCTTTTCATATTATTTAATGCTTTTATAACAGATAGTATTAATCCAGAAATTATTATTATCTTTATAGTAAAAAACAAACCTAACTCTGTTTGAAAATATGAGCCAAGAACTGCAAAAAAAGCAGTGTTTCTAAGCAAATCATACCAAAAACAAGAATTAAAAAGATATCGTCGCCATTTTGATAATTTTTCTTCGTTTTTAATATCATTAACAATATTTTCTTTTTTTTCTTGAAATTGATAATTGGTTATTAACGATTGCCATTCTCTTAAAGATTCCCCTACGACATCTCTTTCTTCTTCGCGTATACCAAGATGATCTAAAAAATCTATTTTCTGATAATCTCCATCTTTTTTGTATCTTTTTCCATATGCGTATGGAAATATTAATAATTGCGCAATATTAATAAATGGATAGATACAAATAGGTTTTTCAGTATTATTTACTATATGCAGAGGAAAATTCCATAATAATCCTGATGGTACTTTAACTTGATTTAAATTCACAGAAATTCCATAAGCAGATATCTTCGTGCGACCCACAACAATCCCAATGTGCTGCGGTGAAATAACATTTATCATTTCTAATGTCTGACAAAACAGAGTTTTTCCTGGAAATAAAACATATCCCTCATTTGTAAGAATGATCTCTTCAAAATAAGATTCATCGAGGTTATCTGGAACAAGAAAATCTATTTTATCAACCGTGTCTTTTAATTTTTTAACTTGAGGATGGAGTCTTAAATCTACTGAATTTTCACCAATTTGTATGTTAGGAGAAAAACGCAATTCAGGTATAGAAGATACTATTATTAATTTCTTCTGTTTATACAATTTTTCTAATGGCTGCCTTTTATGAAACATAATATGTATACTCCTTTTATATATTTACTTTACAAATTTTAATTTCATTAAAAAAGTAATCAAGAATATCATCAATCTGTTTAGAACCATCTAAACGATGATCTGCTATTTTAATTGCTTCATCAATCCCAAGACGATTTTTTCTAGAAAATTTTATTTGTTCTTCAACCTCTGCTTCTTTATGAGAGCATCCTAGTCTTTTCATTATTCGTTCTATTCTTAATTCATACGGTGTATTTAAATAAAATATTTTTACATCTATACATTCTGATTTCAATAATCTTATAGCACCAATTGAAACCAACCCATCAATAACTATTACATTTCCATGAAGACATAAGAATTTTTCTAAAATGTAAGAATAAATAAAATAATTAAGCTCATTAATAAATTCGTCTGAATTTGGCAAGTTAAAACACTCAGCAAAACTAGAACAATTATATTTTTCCTTACCAAAAGCAGCACCGATTTCACTGAAAATTAATAAAGGACAACCAATAACCATGCTTAATTTTTTTGACAAATATGTCTTGCCTGCGCCTGATTGCCCAACTATTAATAAAATCAAATTTTTTATCAAATTACTCCCCTCCAGAAAATAATCTTCTTTTACCTCAGATAACCTACAGCACTATCTGATTCCATACATGCCTCTTCCCCGCTCCATGCCCAGCCTATGCTCCCTCCGGTCGCGACGGCACGGGCATTCCGCCGAAACTGGTCGCAGAACTCAGGGGCGAACCAGCCGGAAGCCAAAATTGAAGTCCCTGTAGTCCGGGTAGTAGCTGATGCCCCGGTAGGCCGAACGAGTGTTCGACGCCGAATTGATCCAGCTGCCGCCGCGAGTCACGCGGCGAGTGCCAGAGACCGCTCCCTTAGGATTGTTGTTTCCGCCTGCACTGTTATACGAAGATGTATACCAGACCCAACACCATTCCCAAACGTTTCCATGCATATCGTATAATCCCCAGGCATTTGGCAGTTTTAATCCTACCTGATGTGTCCTGCTGCCAGAGTTGGCGTTATACCATGCGTAATTTACAAGATTGCTTTCTGTTTCGCCAAAATACCAGCGGGTATTTGTTCCAGCACGGCAGGCATACTCCCACTCTGCCTCAGTTGGCAAACGATAACCATCATTATCCCAATTTGCTGTAACTGTTGCATTTATTATTGGATAACCAATTGCAGGTGTCCTGCCGGTTATTGTATACACAGGCGTAAGCCCTTCAATAATACTCAACCTATTACAAAACTCTATAGCATCATACCATGTTACTGACTCTACCGGGCGTTTAATTTGTATTTCCCCAGCCGCAGGTGCTCTGCCGCTTCCTCCATGAAAATAACTGGGATTATTTCCTGTTACAGCCTGGTATTGTTCCTGCGTTACCTGATATCTGCCCATCCAAAAACCGCTTACTGTTACATTTCCAATATTCTCTGTTCTATAGTCTTCACTTGAAAAGTGACCAGCCTCTGTACTGGGACTGCCCATCCTAAAAGTTCCGCTGGGTATAAAAACCATTTCAATCTCTACTTCTACTACTAATATATTCACATTTTGTGTAACCGTATTGTAATTAACTGTATCCGTTGGCGTAAATCTCAGGCTATGCATTCGTGTTCCCACATTACCAACCGAAGCAGTAGGCGTAACCCATGTAAATGTACCTGCAAGATTGCTTGTACCGTTACCGGGAAGCATTACATTCGAAAGCGTCTGCCCATATATCGCGCATAAGTATGTCGGCCATGTTACTAACAGATCAACTTTGTTAACTGTAATATTTACATTTTGAGTAAGTGTATTGTAATGCACTGTATCCGTTGGCGTAAACCTCAAACTATGCGTTTGTGTTCCTGGATTACCAACCGAAGCAGTTGGCGTAACCCATGTAAATGCACCCTCCTGATTACTTGTACCATTGCCAGGAAGTAATATATCTGAAAGTCTTTGATCGTTATTTGCACTCAAATTTGTTGGCCATGTTACCACTGGATTAGCTTTGACTATAATACTAACATTCTGTGTAAGCGAATTGTAATTCACTGTGTCTGTTGGGGTGAATCTCAAACTATGTGTTTGTGTTCCCACATTACCGACCAAAGCAGTTGGTGTAACCCATGTAAATGAGCCTGCAGGATTGCTTGTACCGTTACCGGGAAGTATTACATCAGATAACATCTGACCGTGAGTCGCACTCAAATTTGTCGGCCACGTTACTACAGGATCAGTTTTATTAACTGTAATATTTACATTCTGCGCAAGCGTATTATAATTCACTGTATTCGTTGGCGTAAATCTCAAATTATGTGTTTGTTCCCCAGGATTCCCAACCAAAGCAGTTGGCGTAACCCATGTAAACGCACCCTCCTGATTACTTGTGCCATCGCCAGGAAGTGTTATATTAGAAAGTCTCTGCCCGTAAGCTGCACTTAAATTTGTCGGCCATGTTACTATCGGGTCAACTTTAACCCACACCGATGGCATACTATTAATAAAGTACCAATGGGTATTTATCTCACCCGGATCTGTTTCCGAATAGTAAAAACGATTTGCGTTTGTAAACAATGAATTATTAGAACCTATCATTATCCCATTCCAGGCAATATTATCTGCCCCGCCGTAAAAAATCCTGTTTAAACTACTGCAATCAGAAAATGCAAAATTGCCTACGCTTGTTAAACCGGCAGGAACAACAATGTCCGTAAGGTTAGAACATTGAAAAAAGGCATAACTGCCTATCCTTGTTACACCAACCGGTATAACAATACTCATCATATTTGTATAAGAAGTAAATCCAGAGTCCGCTATTTCGGTCACAGGCCGTCCTTCATGAACAGCAGGAATTATTACCGCAGTAACAGTTGCTGTGCCTTTAGATACCGAATATGCCGTACCGTTGTTAATCAATGTAAAAGCCAAACCTGCCGTTGGCGCATTTAAACCGACAACTATTGCTGTTGGTTCACTTGAAACATTTCCTGTATAGTTATTGCGGGTTACGGTTACAGTAATTGCCGAACCTACATCGGCAGATTGTACTGTATAAGTGCTGCTATTTGTGCCAATGCCGGCAGACCCGCGCCTCCATTGATAGGAAATCGTTCCGCTGCCGTCAAGATCATCAGTGTTAGCAGTAAGCGTCTGCCCCACTTGGGCGTTTCCTGTTATAACTACCGTTCCGGTAAGAGTTGAAATATCATCATCACAACTGCCAAAAGCTAGCCCAATTACCGCCAAAACAGCAATAATCCCCAACGATTTAATAAGACTTTTCATTAAAACGCTCCTTTTCAAATCTTTTCCCTCTTCCAAATGGACAAACCTTAGAATTCCCCAAAAAACAGCGCAAAAACCGGAATTCCCTTACAGAAAACCTTTCTTATGGAAGCAAATATTTACTTATAGTACATTATATATTTACTATTCGTAAATTGTCAAGTGACTTTTAATAAATAAAAATGATACCAAGTATAAATTGGGAATATGACAAGTTTAAGAACGATATTATCCTTCAATATGAAGGCTCAAAGGCACATTTTAGGAATAACACAGGCACAACTGGCAGAAAGAGTTAATACTTCAACAAATTATATAGCTCTGATAGAAAGCGAGAAGAAATTCCCCACCCCGGAAATGCTGGAAAGAATAGCCGCTTCCCTGGAAATCGACGCCCCCGCCCTATTCTCAACCAAAACCTACCCCTTACCGGAAGCCGGAACACTTGCAGAATTGCAGGAAAAAGTTTTAAGCGACCTCTTCGAAGTTATCTCCCACCATTTTAATAAATTCATGCGGGAAAATCCGTAAATGAAAAACTTGCATCACTGGTGCGGAATTATTCACATAATGTTCGAATACGAAAATTAATTGGTTCATTTAATATCCGAAACACTGTCGCAGGTATTTCATTCGGTTAATTTGAGTTTCGGTAGGAGGTGTAAGGGCAGCTTGCCATAGTTTTTTCCAATCAGACGGATCTTCCACAATGGTTGCCCGGATTGGTTTAATCTTATTAACTTTTCCTTTTTTTACTTTTACAGCCATTATTTACCTCTATAATATAATATAATCATAAAAACGGCATAAGTTATAGGGTAGCAGCTACCTTTTTTGCTTACCCCTCATCAATCATTTTAATTAACCCATTAACCCAATCTATCGCATCATCTACATTCTGTAAAACAGCAATACCAGTAATTTGACTGCTATATAATGTGTTCCAATTATTACCCTTAATAATTACAGGCGGCCACTCTTGCTGTTTGCGATAAACAAAAAGACGCTTACAGGTATTTTTTGTCAAATTATAATCAATCTTTTCATTGTTTTTTATAATTTGAAGATCTATTAAATCATGCGCTCTTTCGCTTCCTATTTCACTAAGAGCATGAAGTTTTTGCGCAATCTGGTGATGTATTTGCATTAGCGGAATAGGTTTAGGTTTCGGAAAACCGAGTTTCTCAAAAATATTAATAATATCTTGTGATAAAAAATTATCAAACGAATCGGCATCACCAATTTCGTTATACCCTATTTCAAGATTGACAGTAAGCCAAGATTTACCCATATAAGATAGTTTTATTTCAAATGGCTGCATTATATATTCACCTGGAATACCTTTAGGCTTAGCAGGATTTTTTCTGATAACTATTCCAGTAAAATCATTATAGCCTTCTGAAAGAGAAACCTCCAATTGTTTTAGATATTTATCCAAATCTTCCGCTCTTGCAGTATCAAGATCACGAGTAAATCTAGTAGTCTTATCGCCATAACGAAGTTTCAAGGCACTACCGCCTTTCACTACACCTTTTGGCAGCATTTGACCTATTATCGTATTTGCAATCAATGTACGAACCTGAATTGTATTACTTTCAATACCAAAAAGCCTGTCAATGGCAATATCTAAATTACGCCTGCTGTTAGGTTTAGTAGAATTCATTTTAACTCTTTCCTTGCTTTCTTAGCTTCTTCTTCTGTTATAAATCCCGATCTTTGTGCTTCTTTAACAGCGTCTTTTAATCTATCAGACATAATAGTATTTTTACAAACCAATATAGCTTCAAAAACACTTTGCGATGGTATACCTTCATAAAATACTTCATTAAAATTGGTTTCCGGATAAACCACTTTAATAAAAGCAGGAAGATTTTTTCTTATCTTCTTTTGAGAAGCCAAAAAAATATATGCCGAATTAACAAGTCCAAGACCGTGCATAGCCAAAACAGACTCGCCGAACACACTAGTTTTATTGCCAGTTATAGCAATTGCCTCCGCATACTTATCATATACAGTCGGAACATAATGCTTAATTTTATATACACCATGCCCAATATGAATAAGCCGTCCCCTATGAGCCAGTTTCACGAGTTCAATATTAGGAATACCGAGTTCACTAGCTTTGAACGATGTTATCAAACCGTAATTATCCGCCGCGAACTCATAAATTACATCATAATTCGTCATAACAAAAGTATACCAAAAACAGTATACTTTTGCAAGTGGTTAGGACAGTTTTGTCCATAAACATGAACCAACTCACTAATCCCGCTTCCTAATCACAACCCGCTTCCTCTCACCGCCGCCGCTCCGTGCCCCGCCAGAACCCCTGCTCCTATCACTCCGCTCTCCTCTTTTCCCCTCTTCCCCCCGCATCCTCCGCGCCTCTGCGTCTCCGCGAGAGCTCTTCCCAACTCCCTCTCCCCTCCGCGCATCTCCGCGAGAACTCTTCCTAAACCCTTCTTCTCTTCTCTCTCTCCCCTCTTCCCCCCGCGTCCTCCGCGCCTCAGCGTCTCCGCGAGAATTCTTCCTGGCTCCTCCAGCGTCCCCGCGAGAACTCTTCCTAAACCCTTCTTCTCTTCTCACTCTCCCTTCTTCCCCCCGCGTCCTCCGCGCCTCAGCGTCTCCGCGAGAGCTCTTCCTGGCTCCTCCAGCGTCTCCGCGAGAGTCTTTTTCAAGTCCCGCCGTCCTCCGCTTCTGACGTTTCTCACGAATCGATTTTTCCATCACCATAAGTGATTCATCAAAACCCTTCATAAATTCCTGCATATCCTCGGCAAACAAAACCACCGATTGACGATCAAAGCCGCCGTTATCGCGATTTTTGCTTTCTACGATATTCAGGTATAAATCGCCCAGGCGATTCTCTTTCACATTAAAAAAATATGTCCTGTTTGGTAAAATTACCCTGCTGGAAAAAAGTTCTCCGCGTACACCCATTTTATTACTCCTTAAAATTATCTGCTTTCATTATCATACACCTTTGCCACTCTAGTAAATACCTCTCCAGCCGATTATCCGGCTCTTGCGCATCTGCAATAATGCGGAAAACCGGCTCTGTAGCCGACCCCCTCATCCAAATATAAGCAATTTCCCTGCCGTTTTCATCTTTAAAGAGGATTTTTAAACCGCCTTTTTTTGCATTTTTAAATTGATTTAAATTACGCGTCTCGATCATTCCGTTATATGCTATGGCTTCCCAAATGTGAATGTTAAAACGCGTCTTTAATTCGTCTTTCCGCACTTCCCATTCGTTCAGAAAAATTTGCTGATAACGATCTTTTAACAAAGTTTGATCCTGCGTACTAATGCGCATAATTGCGTCTTCGCTGTATGCGGATGTAGTTGTAAACGGCGGCAAAGATGCAATAATATCCGCAAGAGTAAAATCTTCGCGGTATTTTTGGCGGGAAGCATCGCACCAAATTTCAAAAAGACCTTTTTTTCCGTTTACAGTGCGTATCGAAAGCAGCTTTGCTATTGCCATAACCGTATGTAATGGATCGCGGACAGCAGAAGGATGAGTGATGTTTCCGCCGGCAGAACCTTCTCCAAGTATACGAACAGCATATCCTTCGCTGCGCAATTTGCGCGCAAGAGATACAACATTCGCCTCTCCTACTTCTGCGCGAAAAATTGAAGCGCCGAAAGCTTCTGCTATTCTGTCTATACGCATGGAAGTTGGATCATTTATTACGACAGCGCAATTATTTAATTTGCCGCCAGTCCACACAAGATGAGAAAGTTCGGCGACACAGGCAAGCGCAAAAACCTCCTGCGCCCCAAGGGCGCACGCTCCTGGAGCGCACGCCCCTAGAGCGCATGCTTTTTTATTGTCCCAAATTACCAGGTTTCCTCTGTCTCCGTCGCAATCCGGGACATAACCCAGTACAAAGGAGGCATCGGTTTTATGCGTTTTTTCAAGCAGCTCAATACAAAAGTTAAGAGCATCACCCTCAGGAACTATACGATGAACAATCTGCCCGGGTTCGCTGTTTATCGAATCAAATTTAATACCAAGGCCGGTAAAGAAATCTTTATCTATCGATGTTGTCCGCGCAGAACCGTTAAAATCGCAGACTATACCAAGCGGATTTTTTTTAAGACCTTCCTTTAAAGCGGCGGCAATTTCTGATGAGCCGTTCCATGTTACATCTGCGCAAAAATCATAATAGATTTTCTGTGCCTGTGATTTTGCTTCCTTGGTATTTAATTCTGATACGCAAGACTCAATCTTTATATTTTCTTCTCCGGCAAGAAATGCGCGGAAATCGGCAATGAGTTTTGCGGATTCCTGTGCTGCCAAAACACCGCCGTCTGTAAGACCAAACTTAATGCCATTGTGGCCGATTGGATTATGGCTTGCAGAAATATAAATAAATCCGGCAGGTTTTTCAGGGGATATCCCCAGGCTTCTTGCCCATGCCATAATTTCGGGCGCGGCAATGAAACCTGCATACCGCACATCACAGCCGCGGTTTAACAAAACCGGAATCATGGCATCAACAATTGCCTTGCCGGTGGGACGGGTATCGGTGCCAAGAAGAATAACAGGTTTTGAGCCAAGATAATCAGCAAAAACAGAGGCGGCGGCGGCGCAAATAATCCGATGCTCGTCAGAGATTTTGCCGGTTTTGCTTTCTTCATCGCCGTTTTCCGCAAAAATACCTCTCCAGCCGGATGCGGAAAGGATCATTTTGTCAAGAACCCGGCTCAGCGGTATTCTATCTTTTAAAACCATGAAACTAAAGTATAGTCTTTTCCATATATTTATTCTACTGCTGTTTTTATTTTCAATATTGTGCTATGCTGATCCGGAATGAAAGCATATATCGATATCGTAAAAAAAATACTGGAGAACGGCTGTCAGAAAATAAACCGTACCGGCGTTGATGCTCTGTCCATAGCCGGAGCCATGTTTGAACATGATATGACAGAAGGTTTTCCTCTTTTAACAACAAAAAAAATCCCTTTCCGCCTTGTGGCTTCTGAGCTGGAGTTTTTTATTCGCGGCATAACCGACAAGGAATGGCTTAAAGAACAGAACAACCATATCTGGGATGAATGGTGCAGCCCGGATGCAGTTCCGTACGGTAACGATGAACAAACAAAATCTAAAATGAAAGATGAGCGCGAACTCGGTCCGATTTACGGCTGGCAATGGCGTAATTTCGGCGCGTTATATTCAACATATAATTCCGCTCCAAACGGAAACGGGATCGATCAGCTTCGTCTTCTTGCAGAAACTCTCAAAAAAGATCCCGATAACAGGCGTTTAATCGTAAGCGCATGGAATCCCTGCGACCTTTCGCGCATGGCTTTGCCGCCCTGCCATTATTCTTTTCAGGTAACGGTCATTAACGGAAAACTAAACCTGCTCTGGAACCAGCGCTCTGTTGATGTTGCGCTTGGGCTGCCGTTTAACATTGCAAGTTACGGCTGCCTCTTGCACCTTCTTGCGAAAGAAAGCGGTTTAGGCGAAGGCAAACTCATCGGCTTTTTGGGAGATACACATATTTATGTTAATCATATCGATGCCATCGGCAAACAAATCGAACGCGAACCAAAAACTCTGCCAAAAATAAAAACAGAAAAATTCACATCGATATTTGACTGGCATTACACAGATACGGTAATCGAAAATTACGATCCGCATCCCGCAATTAAGTTTGAGATAGCGGTATAATATGGAAATTATTTTGATAGCTGCGATGTCTGAGAACCGGGTCATCGGGAAGGATAATACTTTGCCATGGTCAATCAAAGGCAACCTTGCGCACTTTAAAAAAACAACAATGGGCTGCCCCTGCATCATGGGCAGAAAAACCTGGGAGTCCCTCCCCAAAAAACCTCTGCCCGGAAGACTAAACATAATTATTTCCAAAACACTTACTGAGGATTTAAAATCTTCCTCTTCTTCTCCCCCTATTCCCTCCGCGTCCTCTGCGTCTCTGCGCCTCTGCGAGAGAATATTCCCATCATTATCTTCAGCTATAGAATTCTGTGCAGGCTACGAAAAAATATTTATTTGCGGGGGGGAATCGATTTACTCACAGGCATTACCGTTAGCAAATAAAATCGATCTTACCTTGATTCACGGAAACTACGACGGCGATACTTTTTTTCCGGAAATTGACGACAGCTGGAAAAAAACAAATACCGTTACTCTGGAAGAATTTTCTATAATTACATATAACAGGGAGAAATTATGAAAGAACCAATTTTGGTTGTGCTTGCCGCCGGCATGGGAAGCCGTTACGGGGGACTTAAACAGATGGACAAGATCGGAAAAAACGGCGAAGTGCTTCTTGATTATTCAGTTTACGATGCCGTTCAATCGGGATATAAAAAAATAGTTTTTATTATCCGCAATGATATAGAAAAAGATTTCTGCGATCTTGTTCTTTCGCGGATGAAATCAAAAGTTAATTGCGCCCTGGCTTTTCAAAACCCGGACAGCCTCTTAGAGCCGGAAATTTTCCGCGCTGCACAGGAAGCGGGCAGAACAAAACCCTGGGGAACAGGACACGCTTTGCTCTGCGCAGCCGATAAACTTGATGCGCCGTTTACGGTAATAAACGCCGATGATTTTTACGGAAGGGAAGCGTTTGCTGTTATGGGCAAACATTTAAAAAGCGGCGATGTAAATATTTCTTCGATTGTTCCTTACAGGCTGGAAAAAACACTCAGCCCTCAGGGAACTGTTGCCCGTGGTGTATGCGAAGTAAACAATGGATATCTTGTCAGCGTTGATGAACTTACCGCAATAGAAAAAAAAGACGGCTCTATTTTTAATACCGCTGCGGACGGAACAATAAAAACCCTTGCTGCAGACACTCCCGTATCAATGAATTTCTGGGGGTTTTCGCCGGACATTCTGCCCGATCTTAAAAAATACTTCAGCGATTTTATAAACAACTTTGCTTCTGATCCAAAAGAAAATATTAAAAGCGAATGTTTTATCCCTAAAGCCGTAGATTTTTTTATTAAACAGGAACTCATAAAAGTTAAAGTGCTGTCTGCAAATTCTTCTTGGTTTGGAGTTACTTACAAAGAAGACAGGGAAGCCGCAATTAAAAAGATCGAAGATCTAACCCTAACCGGCGTATATCCTTCGGTTCTTTGGTAAACATCATGGAATATGTTAAACTTGTCTTGATTGGATTTGTGCTGGGCATAACGGCTGTAATTCCAGGATTTTCTGCCGCTACAATGGCTGTAGTTTTTAATGTTTACGACCGGCTTATAAATATAATAGTTCCAAACATAAAAAAAATATTTGCCGCATGGGGTTTTTGGCTTCCATTGATAATCGGAGGCGCTGCAGGCATTATTTTCTTTAGCAAAGTATTTTCCAGATTAATGGAAAACTACAACGTGCCCGCATATTGGTTTTTTATCGGTGTAATTGCGGGCAGTATCCCTCTTGTATATTCCAGAGTTATAAAACCGCCTTCGCTATTACCTTCAATTCCTTCTGTAATAAGTTTTATTCTGGCTCTTGCTATTATGATATTCATGGCAATAGTCAAACCGGAAGAAGGAACCGCAGTTTACACGGAACTTACGCCGTTTGTATTCGCCCTGCTAACTCTTGCAGGCGCGTTAGCCGCAATTGCAATGATCGTTCCGGGGATTTCCGGCGCTTTCATGCTCCTAATAATCGGTTTATACCGCACTGTTCTTCAGGCTGTTTCTGACATGAATATCCCTCTGCTGCTTCCTGTCGTATTGGGCGCAGGCATTGGGCTTTTACTCGGCGCCGCTTTTGTCCGTTTCCTGCTGTTAAAATTTCCGGGACAAACCTACGGCGCTGTCCTTGGACTTGTAACAGGCTCAATTCTCGTCCTCTACCCTGGAAGCTTCACCTTTCAGGCTCGCTGGGGGGACGGATTTGGAAATGTAATTGTTTCTGTTATATGCCTGCTGACAGGATTCGCGCTTTCGTTTCTTTTTGGAAGACGAAAGAAAATTAATTGAAGAAGTTCTCGCTGAGGCGCAGAGAAAATTAGAGAAGACTCTCGCAGAGGCGCGGAGGCGCAGAGGACGCGGAGTTGTTGTTTGACTTCTTCTCTTCTTTCCCAAGAAATCTATGATTTTAATCAAAGATATGTAGAAATAGAAGGGAAGATATCGAAGAAAAACTCCGCGTCCTCTGCGCCTCCGCGTCTCCGCGAGAGCTTCTCTAAAATATTACCACACTCTTAAATCATACTCGGTTGCATCAGGTCTGGCTCTTTTTCGCACAATTACATAATAGGTGCCACCTTGCCCTGAGGGAACTGTATATGAAATCCTGTTTGTAGGAGAAGTAAGGTCAATAATATCACGTACAAATAAACCGGTAGAACCTCTTACAAGACCAACTTCAATATCCGTATATGAAGAAAGACTAGTAGTTGCATTATCCGAATCAACCCAGTCTATATAGGTAAGACCTACGGGCAAGCTCACGGAATGAACTCTAATAGTGTCTACACTGCCTGATAAAGTGAACCCGGTATACGACGAACTATATGGAATATTTGTACTTGCAAAAGTCGGGAAATATACACCGGATGAGTACGATGATGTTCCCGAAGAATTTACCGCTGCGACTCTGAGATAACCTGTATTACTGCTACTCGGCCATCCTATATCAGTATAATTTGTACCGGAAGTTGTTCCGCCGTCATACCATAAGCTGTTGTTACTAGAGTATTGAATCTTGTAACTGGTTGCATCTGATACTGAATTCCACGTAATATAAACACTGGTTGGAGATATCCTGTATGTTCTTACATTTGTGGGAGTATTTGGTGTTGATTCAAGCCCATCTAACCAATCGTCAAACAAATCACAGGAAATCATTGAAAATCCGATTATTGCCGCAAGAACAGCAAACCCGAAAATTTTGAATGTGTTTTTCATAAAAACACTCCTCTTAAAAAAATCCAATTTTTTACCCTGCAACGCAGGAATATATATTCAGCTTACCACGCCATGCACAACATAAGCACAACATAAAGGAATTATATCACAAGAAAGAGAAAAAATGTATAAAAACTTAAATAATACTTGCAATTATACACTTGTATAGTGATATTTCTGTAAATTTTAAAAATATTTTCAAAAAACTCATTTTTCGGTCAAGCACCCTGCATCTGTGCGCCATATATATGCAGAGGTTTTTATGATTAAAATTTTAAATGAAATCAAAAACTTGAATGAACTTAGAAAGTTATTCAGGAAAAAAGCCACGCAGGGGGAGCCCCTCAGCGTGATGGATGACGTGGTCTTTAAGATCATGCTCACTTCGGATACAGAAGACTCGCGTGAAGCCCTGCGCAGTCTTTTGTCAGCATGTACAAGGCGGGAAGTAAAAGAGGTTAAGGTACTCAACAATGAACTTTTTCCGTCATACATCGGCGGAAAAAGACCGCGTCTTGATGTCAAGATCACTTTCAATGACGGGGAAATTGCCAATCTTGAAATGCAGATTGACGACAAAAAAGATGATCTTAAAAGAAGGTCTTCCCAGTATGCCGCTATGCTTCAGGCTGGACAGGCAAAGAAAGGTATGCTTTACAAAGGAATAAAACGTGTATATCAGATATTCTTTGTAAACAAAGATCTTTTCCCGCAAAGCGACAAGTTTCCGCGCCGGTATGGTTACAGGGAAGAGAAAGAACATGATTTGCTGACAGATACAACAGAGATTATCTTTTACGAACTGCCAAAACTGGAACAGCGAGTTAAAGATTATTTTGCAGACAAAAGCGGCTCTGAAACCTTGTCGTCAGAGGAGAAATGGTGTATATTTCTAAGGTACAGGCATGATAAAAATGCAAAGCAATTGATAAGCGAATTGTGTGATAAGGAGGATGGCATAATGCGGGCAGAAAAACAGGTAAATAAAATCAGCCGAAGTTTATTAAAATATATGCGTGAAATGGATGACATTAAAGACGAATGGGATCGTCAGGATAGGGAAGAGGAATATAAAGAAAAAATTCGAGAAGAAAGAGAAAAAGAAATTGCCGGAAACTTGCTGGCTAAAGGCTCAACTTTTGAATTTATCCAGGAAATAACTGGTCTTGATATGGATACCATAAAAGGATTGTCTAACTAAAACATTGCCCCTTTAGCAAAATATATGTTAACATTATAACACATAAGGAGAGAAAAATGTATAAAAAGTTAAGGCAATTTGTATACAATGTTATCCGTGACGATGGCGAAGAAAACCGGCTTAATTCCGTATTCGGCACCATTATTATGGTTTTAATCATTATTAATGTGCTGCTGGTTATAATCGAAACCTTTAAAGGTATCCCGGAATTGGCAAGAACGGTTTTTTACTATATCGAAGTTGTTTCTGTCATTATTTTTACAGTTGAATACCTTTTAAGAATATGGACCGCTCCCCTAAAATTCCCGGAAATGAAAGGCGCGTTAGCCCGTTTAAAATATATGCGTACCTTTATGGCAGTTATCGACATTTTGGCTATACTTCCCTTCTATATTCCGTTCGCGCTCCCCGTAAACCTTATGATACTAAGAATGCTGCGTCTTTTAAGATTGCTGCGTATTATGAAAATGAACCGCTATACCGGCGCGCTTGTTTTAATAAAAAATGTCATAACGCGCCAGGCGCCGCAGCTTATCTCGTCTTTATTCGCGGTGTTCCTGCTGCTGGTTCTGGCTTCTCTTTTGGTGCATAGCGTTGAATACGACGCGCAGCCCGATGTCTTTGAAAACGCTTTCTCCGGCTTATGGTGGGCAATGGCTACACTAACCACTGTCGGCTACGGCGACATCACTCCCGTAACAGCAATAGGAAAATTCCTGGGCACTATTATCGCCTTGCTGGGAATAGGTCTTGTAGCTGTTCCAACCGGCATCATCAGCGCCGGTTTCATCGAGGTTATGGCAGAAGAAAAAGCAAAAAAAGAAGAAAAGGAACCCGAACAGGAAACAAAACGCTTCTGCTCCTATTGCGGAAAGGAGGTCGGCTGACAGTTAAAGATTTTTCCCGCATTGACGCAGAGAGTTACGACCACACCCTTAAATCATACAATGTTGCATCAGCTATTAATCTTTTTCGTACAACTACATAATAGTCACCTTGTCGCCCTGATAAAACTACATATGTAAACCTGTTTGCGGCAGGAAAAGTAGTATTAACAAAATCATATACAAATAAACCGGTAGAACCTCTAACAAGACCAACTTCAATATTAGTATAATTATCAAGCGACACATTATCCTTATCAGCCCATTCTATATAGGTAATACCTGTGGGCAAGGTCACAGGGTGAGAAATAATAGTATTTATAGCGCCCACTATGTGGAAACCATCAGAATATTCACCATATGTAATAGTTGTACCTGGAGTAAAAGCCGGGAAAAATATGTCGGATGAGTATGATGATATTCCTCCAGAATTAACTGCTGCGACTCTGATATAACCTGTATCACTCGTTATCCATCCGACATCTGTATAATTTCTACTGGAAGTTATTCCACTGTCAGACCATGTGCTGCCGCAAGCAGACCTTTGAACACTGTAACTTGTTGCTGTTGGTACCGAATTCCATGTAATAAAAACACTGGTTGGGGATATCCTGTATGTTATTACGTTTGTGGGTGTATTTGGTGCTGATATTAATTCGCTGTTATCATTATCGTTATCATTATTACCATCTTCATCATCGAACAAATTACAAGAGATAATTGAGAAGCCTATAATTACTGCAAGAATAGCATGCCCGAAAACTTTAAATGTGCTTTTCATAAGAAAACTCCTTATATATAAAAACCAAAAATAATTTACCTTGCAACGCAGGAATATAAATTTATTCTACCAAGCCATGTACAACAAAAGCACAACAAAAGAGGAATATTGCTCTATTTATTTTTGAATAATAAAATGTGTTAATAAAACAGACACATTGTACAAGCACTCACGGCAGCGGGATCATAAAAAACATCTTCCGAAATTCGCCGGTGTAGAGACCGAGCGCAGCGAGAGGCTCGGAACCGGATTCTTGAGGGGTTTTTTCTGAGCCCGCTGGCGTGAGTGCTTGTACGAAGAGCGATTGCTTTTAACACTTTTTAAATATTCTTCCATATAGTGCATTCTGCTACTTGACCAAATTTGCTAAATAACATACCATATAACATATTATTTTAACAAGGAGTTACTATGTTGGAACAATTAAATCTTAGTCAGGTTAATACTTATCATCTCTTGGTTCTGCCGGCTATGGCGTTTTCCGGATTTATTTCGATGATGTTCAGAACAACTTTAAAAAAGTTTTCGGGAGTTTCCGTTCAAAATGGTCTTACAGGACGGGATACAGCGGCTAAAATGCTGCAGATGAACAATATTAACGATGTGCCGATTAAACAGGTTGCAGGCACATGGAGCGATCATTACGGCAGAAGCAAGGGAACAAAGGGCGCGCCGGAATCAAAATGGATAGGGCTTTCTGATCCTGTATTTGCCAAATCCACAATTTCCGCAGTAGCGGTGGCAGCCCATGAAGCGGGACATGCCATTCAGTATGCCACCAAATACAAATTAATGACGGTGCGTAATTTCATTCGTCCTTTATCCAATTTCGGTTCCAGAATCGGCCCCTATCTTGCAATGGCAGGATTATCAGGACTTATTGGGGAGCATAGCGGATTACTGCTGGATATTGGAATCTTTTTGTTTGCGGGAGCAGTGTTGTTTTCGCTTCTTACCTTGCCTGCAGAATTAAACGCTTCTTCGCGCGCGCTTGCAATTCTGCGTGACAACAATATGCTTACCAAAGATGAACTTAAAGGCGCAAAAAAAGCGCTTAACGCAGCGGCAATGACCTACTTTGCAGGTTTGCTTACCAACTGCGCAAGTTTCTTAAGACTTCTGCTTCTTCGCAACAGAAGACGGCGCTAGGAGGATATAATGGCAGAATTAAAAGGTTCAAAAACAGAACAAAATTTGATGTCTGCGTTTGCAGGCGAATCTCAGGCGCATGTTAAATATCAATATTTCGCTTCAAAAGCAGAAAAAGAAGGATATCAGCAGATAGGCGCTATCTTCCGCGAAACCGCGCTTAACGAAAAGGAACATGCCAAAATTTGGTTTAAACTTCTGCATGGAGATGATGTTCCTGTTACAACCGAAAATCTTAAAGCGGCAGCCGGCGGCGAAAACTTCGAGTGGACAGATATGTATGCAGGTTTTGCAAAGACCGCAAAAGAAGAAGGTTTTGATCGTATTGCAGCGCTGTTTGAAATGGTAGGCAGGATCGAAAAAGATCACGAAGAACGTTACCGCAAACTGCTTGCAAATATAGAAAGCTCAAAAGTATTTGCAAAAGACAGCGACCAGTCATGGCAATGCTCCAACTGCGGACACATTCATACCGGCAAAAACGCTTTGGAGCTCTGCCCGGTTTGCAAACATCCAAAAGCATATTTCCAGATTAAAGCTCAAAATTATTGATTTTAAAAATGAAAGCTTTATGCGCCATGTCGGGCGGCGTTGACAGTTCTGTTGCCGCCGCCCTTGCTTTGGAACATGGTTATCATTGTGCCGGCATAACACTCAGGCTTTTCAACAGCGAGCTTACCCAAACAGCTAGCCGCTGCAATATAGATGTTATTGATGCAAAAAATGTAGCTGAAAAACTGGGCATAGAACATTCTGTATTGGATTTTTACGAAGAATTCGATAAACACGTTATACGCCATTTTGCAGAAACTTATGAAAACGGCGCAACGCCCAACCCCTGCATTGAATGTAACCGTAATATTAAATTTAACCCGCTTCTTCTGCACCGGCATAATTATAATTTTCTTGTTACAGGGCATTATGCCCGTTCAATGCAGGATACTTTCAGCGGCAGATATCTGCTGTTAAAAGCGCATGATGAAAAAAAAGACCAAAGTTATGTATTATACAGCCTGAGCCAGCAGCAGTTAAAAAGCTCTTTTTTTCCGCTGGGAAATCTTTCCAAAAACGAAGTGCGTAAAATTGCAGAAGATAAAAAACTGGTAAATGCCGCAAAAAGCGAAAGCCAGGATATTTGTTTTATACCGGACGGCGATTACGGCAGATTTATCGAAGCATACACAGGCAAATCGTATCCTCACGGAGACATCATCGACCTTGAAGGAAAAATAATAGGCAGGCACAAAGGGCTTATCCGTTACACAATCGGCCAGCGGCGCGGATTGGGTGTTGCTGCAAATGTTCCAATTTATGTAGCGGCAAAATCAATTACGGATAACACGGTTACGCTGGCTGCGGATGAGGCTCTGTACAGCAAATCGCTGGCTGCCAAAGATATTAATTTAATTGCCTGTACAGATTTAAAAAAGCCAATGCGTGTAATGGCAAGAACGCGTTATCTGCAAACAGAACAAGCCGCGGTTGCGGAGCAAACCGGAGAAAACAGTCTGCACATTGAATTCGACAAACCCCAGCGCGCAATCACGCCGGGGCAGGCTGTAGTTTTATATGACGGAGATATTGTTGTAGGCGGCGGAACTATTTCAGCTCCCTCTTAATTTTTTAGTCAGCTCCGGGGAAGAATACCAAAGGGTTACAGGTTCATTCCACCAGCGTGTATTTATCTTAAGATAAACATAACCGGTAGGTAAATTCCATGAAGTTTCATAAGGCCGCATTTCCCTGAGTAATTCTTCGTAAAGCAATGTGGGTCCGAACTGCGCCTTAAGTTCATTTTGCATATCGGTATAACATTTCATTAGTTCTTCGATACTGGCGGTGTTAAAATAATATGTTCCGCCTTCCAGTCCGTTTTGTGAAAAATAGGCAAGCATAAACACTGTATATCCCATTACGCGGACATTTTCGTAAACCAAAGATTGAAGTCCGTTATTTGTTTCCGCATGAACAGGTTCGCCCATTTTAGCTTTAAAATCCCGCAGGCTTGTTCCCCAGGGAAAATTATGAAAAACCACATTCGGCGGTCCGTCTGTCTGAGCATACAACGCTGCAGTCATCAATAATGCGATAAATAAAAATGGTAACTTTTTAATAGTACACCCCCGTCTCATTATCGGATGAAAAAGGGGTGTACTTTAGCTATTACTTGTTCTGAGGTATACCCGGTATCGATGCAAATCCGCGTTCAAGGTCTGCGTCACTTGGAATATGATCACTCATCGTTTTATCGTTATAGGATGAATAAGCAGTCATATCAAAGAAACCTGTTCCGCTTAATCCAAAGAGGATAACCTTTTTTTCGCCTGTCTTTTTACATTCAAGCGCTTCGTCTATTGCGGCTTTAATCGCGTGCGAGGATTCCGGCGCCGGTAATATTCCTTCTACTTTCATAAAACGAATCGCGGCATCAAAAACATCGGTCTGAACTTCAGAACGAGCCTCAAGATATCCGTCTTTAAAAAGTTTTGACAGTACGGAATTCATCCCGTGATAACGCAAACCTCCTGCGTGATTTGCAGAAGGAATATAACCACTTCCCAAAGTCTGCATCTTGATAAGCGGAGTTGTCTGCGCTGTATCGCCGAAATCATAGGCAAAACGGCCGCGTGTAAATGACGGACACGAAGCTGGCTCAACCGCGATAAAACGAGTGTTTGATTTTCCGGCAAGTTTCTCTCCCATGAACGGCGCAATAAGACCGCCCAAATTTGATCCGCCTCCGGCACATCCGATGATGATATCGGGCTTAATGCCGTACCTATCCAGCGCCGTCTTTGCTTCCAGCCCTATAATTGACTGATGAAGCAGAACATGGTTAAGAACGCTTCCCAGCACATAACGGCATTTATCGGTCTTTACTGCTGTTTCTATCGCTTCAGAAATCGCGCACCCCAGTGATCCGCCGGTATTGGGATCCCCGGAAAGGATCTTTCGCCCTGATTCGGTTGTATTTGACGGTGAAGGTATTACATTCGCGCCGTAAGTTTCCATTAAAGCTTTACGGTAGGGTTTCTGTTCCGAGCTGACTTTTACCATGTAAACGATCAGCCCAAGGTCGTAAAAACCGCAAGCCATCGCCATTGCGGTCCCCCACTGCCCTGCGCCGGTTTCTGTTGTAAGCGATGTAAGCCCGTCTTTTTTTGCAAAATAAGCCTGAGGTCCTGCCGAATTCAACTTGTGCGATCCGGATGTGTTGGTTCCTTCAAACTTGTAATAAATTTCCGCAGGTGTATCCAGCGCTTTTTCAAGATAATACGCGCGAATAAGCGCCGACGGCCTATACGCTCTGTAAAAATCCTGAATATCCTGCGGGATAGGGATCATGCGGGTGGTTTCATCAAGCTCCTGTTCTATTACGCTTTTGCAAAAAACAGGCGCCAGATCCTCGGCGGTTACAGGCTTCAGGGTTCCCGGATGCAGCATTGGCTCCGGTTTTTCCTTCATGTCTGCCCTGAGATTGTACCAAAATTTTGGCATCTCTTCTTCTGTGAGGTAGATTCTTGTTGGGATTTTTTCTTTCATAAGTGTCTCCTATTTAGTCACGCACTGTCGGTCATGCCCGTGCTATTACAATATGTTATCATTGTATAACAAAAAGAAAAGTTTTGTCAAGGG
Source organism: Treponema sp. (assembly GCA_009784975.1). GTDB lineage: Bacteria > Spirochaetota > Spirochaetia > Treponematales > Breznakiellaceae > WQXQ01. Next base: position 35,749 of record WQXG01000007.1, on the reverse strand, counting down.
GTTTGTGAAAATTTTTTAATTTTTTTTCGCTATACGTTTGTGAGGTGAAACAGCTATGGATTTTTTTGTTTTTTAGCTGTATAATGTAACTTATGAAAAATTTATCAATTATAATTTTCGGTTTGATTTTCTGCAGTTTTATTTTGCCGGTTGGCGCTCAGGTTTCCCCTGAAACGGCAAATCTTTTGCGAGGTGCAAGAATCCAGGTGCTCCCGCAGCGGCAGCTTCCCCAGGATTTCACATTACAAAACCTTAACGGCGAAAACGTAACTCTTTCATCTTACAAGGGCAAAGTTGTTCTTTTAAATTTCTGGGCTACATGGTGCCCGCCGTGCAGAGATGAAATGCCCTCCATGGAAACTTTGTATAAACGATATAAAAACCAGGGGCTGGAATTGCTTGCAGTAAATTTGCGTGAAAATCCCGCCGCTGTACGCCAATTCATTCAAAGAGGCGGCTACACCTTCCCCATTCCGCTTGACACAAACGGCAGAGTTAGCGGCAATTACGGCGTAGAAGCCATCCCTACCACTTATGTTATTGATCGCGAAGGAATGATCATCGGCAGAATTGTAGGAGCCATCCACTGGGACACACCGCAGGTTTTCGCCGCTTTTGACGCGCTTTTGAAGTAACGGATAGCTGTTTTCTGAGTACAAAGAATTTTAAACCGCCCCTTGACAACATTCCATGAATGGAATATAATGCGAATATGTGGGAAGTTGAATATACAGACGAATTTGAAGAATGGTGGGAATCCCTTAATGAAGACGAACAAGACGCTATTGATCGCTCTGTTGGATTATTGGAAGATCAGGGACCTTCTTTGAAATTTCCTCATAGCTCTGATGTAAAACAATCCAGACACGGTTCAATGCGTGAATTGCGAAGTCAATGCAAGGGACACCCATTACGCACATTTTACGCTTTTGATCCCAGGCGTACCGCAATCTTATTAATCGGTGGTGACAAAACCGGCAATGACGACTTTTATAATGAAATGGTTCCAAAAGCAGATAAGTTATATGACGAATACCTGAAAGAAATACAGGAGGAAAAATAATGGCTAAAAAATTTTCTGAATTAAGATCAAAAATGAGTCCTGAAAGAAGAGCAAGAAATGATGCGCTGGTAAAAGCGGCATTGGCGGAAATGCCTCTTAACGAACTAAGATTCGCACGGGGTCTGTCTCAAAAGATGCTTGCCGATACTCTGCATATACAACAACCGGCAATTGCCAAACTGGAAAAACGAACAGATATGTATATCTCTACCCTTAGAAGCCATATAAACGCCATGGGCGGAGAACTTGAAGTTATAGCGCGGTTTCCAGACGGGGACGTGAAAATATCAAATTTTTCACAAATTTAATTTTGCAGCTTTTCCTGCCGGCGATCAGACTCGAACTGATACCCCCTTGCGAGGAGGGGATTTTAAGTCCCCAGTGTCTGCCATTCCACCACGCCGGCTTTTAATTATTTTAGCGTTTTTGGGAAAAGATGGCAATAGATAAAAAGCGTGTTTCCGGCAAGGCTGCAAGGCTGCAAGGCTGCAAGGCTGCAAGGCTGCCAGGGTGCCTGCTGCCTGGCTTAACTATTTCGCTGCCATCTCGTAGATTGCAAGGGCGTCTTTTTCAACAAGTTTGCGGAAGTTGCCGATTACAGGTCTCAGGCTGAATGCGCGTTTTGCCAACTCCGGTATCCGTGACGTATCAAGATTTGCATCTGCAAAAGAAACCGGCATACCTATAGAACGGAAAAAGTTTTCCATACGCGATATTCCTTCCAGAGCAGCCTGTTCGTAATCATAAAAAGCGCCGTCTACACCCCACACTTTCGCGGCAAAACGCGCAACACGAGACATGTCCTCCCTGTAAACATAGCGTAACCAGGACGGAAAAAGAATAGCCAGCCCTGCGCCGTGAGCTATGTCAAAAACAGCGGATAGTTCATGATCGAGAGCATGGCTTGCCCAGTCGCCCAGCCTGCCTGTATCCAAAAATCCATTATGCGCCAATGCGCCCGTCCACATAATTTCTGCCCTTGCGTCGTAGTTATCAAACGCGCCGTTAAAAATTTTGCGGGCATTACGGATAATCGTTCTTAACGCGCCTTCGCAAAGTTCATCAGTCAGTTCGACATTCGGCACTTTTGTAAAATAGCGTTCCATAATGTGAGCCATCATATCCACTATTCCGCAGGCAGTCTGGTACGGGGGCAAAGAATATGTTAACTGTGGATTCAATATCGAAAAAGCAGGGCGATTGCATTGAAAGTTCATTCCCCTTTTCCACGGACCTTCTTCTTTTGTAATAACACAACTTGTGCTTGATTCGCTTCCTGCCGCAGGAATCGTCAAAATAGTGCCGATGGGCAGGGCTCTATCTGCCGATCTCTTTTTTTCAAAAAAATCCCAGATATCACCGTCATTTACAGCTCCTACAGCGATGGCTTTTGCGGAATCTATAGCCGACCCGCCGCCCACAGCAAAGATAAGTTCAAGTTTTTCCTTTTTAACGATTTCTATGCCCTCTAAAACCAGCGAAAGACGCGGGTTTGGCTGAACGCCTGTTAATTCAACCCACTCTACCCCGGCCTTTTTAAAACTTTCTTTTACCCTGTCAATAAGTCCAGAACGGGCAGCAGAACCGCCGGAATGATGAAGTAAAATCCTTTTAGCATACCGGTCCCCTGCGAGAACCTTAACGGTTTCGCTTCCGGCGAGGTTTTCCGTCTCTTTTCCAAAAATTATTTTAGTTTTATTGCAATATTCAAAATTCTGCATTTTCTGCTCCCATAATGATTTTTCTTCACTATACACTATTACTTCTTAATGGTAAACTTAATTTATTAACCGTAAAAATTGAGGTTTTTATAAATGGATAAAAAGAAAAAAAAGACAATAGTTTTTACATTTAAACGGGGAATTTACCCGAATGAACAAAAACAATTTACAGAAGATGTTCCTATCAACACTTTGCTGCCTCCGTCCGGCAGCGAAATTATTTTTCCTCTTTTGATGCACATGGGAACCCCCAACAAACCGCTTGTCGAAAAAGGGCAAAGAGTATTGATTGGCGAAAAAATAGGAGATTGCGACGCTCTTATCAGCGCGCCGATACATTCCAGCGTATCGGGAACAGTTAAGGATATACGTCCGCATTTAACAATTTCAGGCACAATCGTAAATTCGATAATTATCGAAAACGACGGCAAATTCGAAGAACACGAAAGTATAAAACCTCGCAGCGGTTACGATAATCTTTCCAAAGAAGAAATAATTCATATAATCCGCGAAGCGGGAATCGTCGGGCTTGGGGGCGCAGGTTTTCCCACTCATGTTAAACTTTCTCCGCCGCCGGATAAAAAAATAGATACGATAATTATCAATGGATGTGAATGTGAACCATATCTTACAACAGACAACAGAATAATGATCGAAGAATCCGATCGTATTGTTACAGGTTTAAAAATCATTTTAAAAGTATTGCCGGCAGCGCGCGGAATCATCGCTATCGAAGACAATAAACCGGAAGCAATTGAGCATCTAAAGGAATTCTGCGCAAGTATTCCTGACATTAAAGTCGCGGTTGTTAAAACCAAGTATCCTCAAGGATGCGAAAAACAGCTTATCGACGCAATTACAGGAAGGGAAGTTCCTTCCGGCGGTTTGCCGATTGATGTCGGCTGCATCGTAAGCAACGTTGATACAATTATCGCAATACACCGCGCGATAATACGCGGACGTCCCCTTATGCGTAAAGTTGTAACGATAACAGGCGGCGCTATCAGAAACCCCGGCAATTATAAAGCGCGCATCGGCACTTTATTAAGCGACCTTGTAGAGATGGCAGGCGGTTATAAATCTAACCCCGCAAAAGTTGTAGTGGGCGGACCGATGATGGGAACCGCAATTTTTGATACGGATGTTCCCATTGTAAAAACCACCGGAGGAGTGCTTTTTTTTACAGAAGAGGAAGCGCATATCCCGCCGGAAAGAAATTGTATACGCTGCGGAAAATGCGTCGACCGCTGCCCTTCCGGATTGATACCGACAGAATTAAATGCGGATATTTTAAAGGAAGACGGGGAAGCGTTTGTAAGGCACAACGGTCTTGACTGCATCGAATGCGGAAGCTGCTCTTACATTTGCCCTGCAAAAAGGCGTTTGTCACAGGCAATCCGCACAATCAGAAGAGTCGAACTTGCCAAACTTAAAACGGGGGCAAAAAAATGAAAATAGTAATAAATCAAATAATGACAGTTTCATCTCCGCCTCATATTTACGGCACAGACACAATCGAAAAAAGAATGCGTGATGTATTGATTGCTCTGGCTCCTGCATTCTGCATGGCTTTGTATCATTACGGCATTCAGGCATTTTATACAACTGCAATTGCGGTTATATCGGCGCTTGCGGCAGAATTCCTGTTCCAAAAAATTATGCATAAACCCGTAACGGTAAACGATTACAGCGCCGCAATTACGGGAGTTTTACTTGCTTTTAATCTGCCTCCCGATGTTCCGTTCTGGATACCTGTTGTCGGCAGCGCTTTCGCGATCATCGTTGTAAAACAATTATTCGGCGGTCTTGGTTCCAACTTTATAAATCCGGCTCTTGCCGCAAGAGCGCTGCTTTTGGCATCGTTTCCCGTACACATGACAAGATGGACATTTGCTCCCGATGCTGTAAGCGGCGCAACCTACCTTGCAATGATAAAGGAAAATCCGGCATGGGCTCCCGAACTTTCTGATTATCTGGCTCTCCTTTTTGGAAAAGTCGGCGGATGCATCGGCGAAACAAGCGCTGTTGCCCTGATAATCGGAGGCATTTATCTTCTTGCCAGAAGAATAATAAGCTGGAGAATACCTGTTTTCTATATCGGAAGTTTCGCCCTCTTTGCGTTTATTTTCGGAAGAACGGGATTTTTCTCCGGGAATATCCTCTTTGAAGTTTTAAACGGCGGACTTTTAATGGGAGCAATTTTTATGGCAACCGATTATGCCACAAGCCCCATTACACCTAACGGCAAAATAATTATGGGTATCGGCTGCGGTTTGCTTTCGGTATTTATCAGATTTTTCGGCGGCTACCCGGAAGGGGTCAGTTATGCCATCATCATTATGAATCTTTTTGTACCGTTAATCGATAAATATGTAAGACCGCGCGTATACGGAAAATGGAGCGGAAAATGAAATATATAATAAAACCTGCCGCCACCCTTTTAATTACCGCTGTTATAACAGTTGCTGCTTTAAGTATTGTTTACAATCTTACCCTTGAACCCATCGAAAGACAGGCTCGCAGAACGCAGGAAAAAGCAATGATGGAAGTTATGCTTCTGCCGGGAGGCACATTCGAAAAACTGGAACGTTCTGACTGGGGAATAGAAAACTCCGGCAATATTGTTTCCATACACAGAGCTTTATATCTTACTCAATTATACGGTTATGTTGTTCAGCTTTCTCCGGAAGGATACAGCGGAAAAATCGATCTTGTTGTAGGTATCTCTATTCATCCTTTTGAAAAAATAAATGGTTTGAGGGTGCTTAGACACAGTGAAACGCCCGGATTGGGAGCATTGGCAACAGAAGAAAGTTTTTATCAGCAATTTACCGCAAGAGACCTTGTAGCGCTTGGCGTAGCAAAAGCTTCTGCCGGTATGCATGATATTCAGGCGATAACCAGTTCTACAATTACAACAAAAGCCATCACAGGCGCGGTTAACGAAGCAATTGAATGGTATTTAACTGTAAGAAAACCGTCAAAACAGGAATTTATAACGGAAGCGGAGGCGGAAGATGAAATATTTTAATCTGATAAAAGACGGCATTATTGATAAAAACCCGATATTCGTGCAGGTACTGGCGCTTTGCCCCCTGCTTGCCGTTACAACTTCTGCGGCAAACTCCATCACTATGGGTCTTGCTACAACAGCCGTTATGATTTGCGCATGTGCGGCAATTTCTTTTGTAAGAAAAATAATCCCCAGCGAAATTCGCATTGCTGCAGCAGTTGTTATCGTAGCAGGTTTTGTAACAATTCTTCAGCTCTTGCTGGACGCTTATGCACCTCCTGATATAACAGCCTCTCTTGGCATTTTTATTCCGCTTATTGTTGTTAACTGCATACTTTTTGCGCGCATTGAATCTTTTGCGTCCAAAAACAAAATATTTCCTTCTATGGTAGATGCATTCGGCATGGGACTGGGTTTTACTTTAGGACTTTTTGTTGTCGGTTTTATACGCGAATTTCTGGGCAGCGGTTCAATTTTTGGCTTTAGGCTTTTACATGACCAGAGCGCGCATGTTCTTATAATGATAATGCCTCCGGGAGCTTTCTTTACGCTTGGAGCAATTATCATGGTACGCAAGCATTTACGAAACAAAAAATTGTTTGCGAAAAAAGGAGGCAGATAATGGAATACTTTTTTATTCTAATAAGCGCTGTTTTTATAAACAATTATGTCCTTGTTCAATTTTTGGGAATGTGCCCGTTTTTCGGCGTTTCTCAGAAAACAAAAACCGCCATGGGCATGGGAATTTCCGTCATGTTTGTCATGACGCTTGCAACAGTTTTTACATTTCTTTTTTATAAATTTGTTTTGCTGCCGCTGAACATTACGTATCTGCGCACAGTTGTTTTTATTTTAATAATTGCCTCAATTGTGCAATTTGTCGAAGTGTTTATGAAAAAAATGTTTAAAATGCTTTATGCCGTGCTTGGCGTTTATCTCCCGCTTATTACGGCAAACTGCGCTATCTTCGGCGTAACACTTATCAACATAAAAGATGATTTTACATTTTTGGGAGCAATCGTTAACAGCCTGGGCGCCGGAGCCGGTTTTACCCTCGCAATGCTTCTGCTTGCCGGTATCCGCGAAAAATATGATAACAATCCCGATGTTCCCGAAATTTTTCAAGGGTTTCCTCTTGCATTATTTTCCGCAGGGCTTATGAGCATTGCGTTTATGGGATTCACGGGGCTCGTATGATGGAGGGAATTATGTTTGAAAGTATCCTGTTTCCTATCCTCTGTGTCGGCGGCTTGGCGCTTGTCTTTGGCACGATACTGGGTTTTTCTGCAAAGAAATTTGCGGTAGAAAACAACCCTGCTGTAGATCGGATAATAAATGTTTTACCCGGCGTAAACTGCGGCGGATGCGGATATCCCGGCTGCACGGTATTTGCGGAACGGGTTGTTCAGGGCGAAGCGGATTACAGAGGCTGCCCTCCCGGCGGCTCATCTCTCGCTGTCGAAATCGCAAATCAAATGGGAATTGACGCTACACCTACAAACCGCAAAATTGCATTTATTAAATGCAACGGCACAAACGACAATATAAAACGTAATTATATTTACGACGGTCCCAAAAGCTGCCTTTCCGCCTCCCAGCTTGCGACAGGCGGAAATAAAACCTGTACTTACAGCTGCATAGGACTTGAAAGCTGCAAAAACGCCTGTCCTTTTAACGCAATAAAAATGGTAGACAGCATTGCTGTAGTTATCCGCGAAAAATGCACAGCATGCGGAAAATGCATTAAGGCGTGCCCAAAAGATTTAATAGAAATAGTGCCGGACATAAGCAAAGTGCGCGTATTGTGCAACTCAAGGGACAAAGCCAGAATGGTAAAAGAAAGCTGCCGCGCCGGCTGCTTCGGCTGCACTCTCTGCATAAAAGCATGCAAAGAAGGCGCCATTACAGTTGCAGATAACATTGCTGTTATTGATTACGAAAAATGCACACTCTGCGGCGACTGCGTTGACAAATGCCCCGCAAGAGCAATCAAGGTGATGGATTAGCGCAGCCGATAACAAGTAGAAATATTTAATTTAGGATGTTTTTTAAACTTGCTATCATATAAAGCGGAATAGAAAACAAACCTTCGATTTTACCGTAATTATTCAACGTTGTACGGACTGAATACGCAGGATTATTTAAATCCCTGTATACATCAAGACTTTTGGATTTTTTATTAAAACCTGCTTTTACTTCTATGGGGACAATATCATTACGCCATTGCACAATAAAATCGACCTCTGCCTCTCCTTTGTCTCTGCCCCAGTAATAAGGAGTAAAGCCCGATACTTTTAATTCCTGCATAACAAATTGCTCAGTAATTGCCCCGTTAAAAAGATTAAAAAGTTTATCATTAGGTTCCAGCAAAGCAGTTACATCAAGCTCGCACTTTGCGCCGAAGAGACCTATATCAAACATATAGAGTTTAAAAATATTTTCATCTGCAAAACTGGCCAATGGCAGCTTATTTATTTCTGTGCGGGTAATTTTGTAAACAAGACGAGTATCAAACAACCAATTCATTGCATCTTCATAGGCTTGTGCACGCGCTCCTTCTTTAAGCTCTTTGTAAATAAATTTCTTTTTTTCTTTAGAAAGATGACGAGGAATAGAATTCCAAATCATTTCAACTTTCGGCGTATTTACAGGGGTTATATGCTTAGAAAAATCATCTTTGTAATCTGCCAAAATGCCGTTTTGTATTGTTCGTACTTCTCTTAAATTTTCACGCGCAGCATAAGCATCGATTGCTTTAGGCATACCGCCTACAAAAAAATAAGTTTTTAACAATTTTTCATAATCGCCCGACATAGAACGGATTAATTTAAAATCAGCATTTTCAATAGCCTCAACATAATGCCCTTTGCCAATACCCTCCAAAAATTCATAAAAAGAAAAAGGATAAAGAGTAATACGATCGACTTTACCTACCGGAAATCCGCCATGTACGGCAACACCAAGAAAACTGCCTGCCGCGATAATATGGTATTGCGCGGCTTCTTCGTAAAAATATTTAAGCGAGTTCAATGCGCGCAAAGATTCCTGCACTTCATCAAAAATTATCAGAGTATCTAAAGGATTTATTTTTGTATTATAATACAGTTCAATACTTTTTATTATATTTTCAGGAGCTATATCTTCATTAAAAAAGGCAGATAACTTTGGCTGTTTTTCAAAATTAAGAGTTATTACATTTTTATACTCATTTTTACCGAATTCCTCCATAAGCCAGGTTTTACCAACCTGCCGCGCTCCCTGCAACAACAAGGGCTTCCGATCCGGCGAGTTCTTCCAATTTAAGAGGTCATAATAAGCAATTCTTTTCACACTATAAATATAATAATTACCCATACATTTTTCAAGGGAAAAATGCAGACAAAACGACATTTTTCGGGGGAAAAATGTAGACAAAACGACATTTTTCGGGGGAAAAATGCAAATGCTATGATTTTTCTTTAAATTTCAATATTTACTTAAAATTTCGCTAAGAATATCGCTGGTAGACCGGTCAATTTGAGTTTTAATTTGTGTATGAATTTGTTTTTTCATTGAGTTAGGCAGCCGCGGAAACAAGCTATCGGTTTCTGTATTACTATCCTATTTACATTTTCCTTCCAAAGAACCCTCGCGGAGACACAAAATTTTACTAAAAAGACTCTCCCCTCTCCGTGCCTTTGTGCCTCTGTGTGAATCTATCCTGGCTCCGCATCCCAGCACGAGATTTTCCTGGCAATTTATGCCACAATAAACAAATGGCAAAAAAATACAGCTTCGAAGCTATCATCCAAAAAGCCTCAGATCAGGACAGCGCATATATTGCAGTTCCGTTTGACATAAAAAAAGAATTCGGAAAAGGACGCCTTGCCGTCCATGCAGTTTTTGACGGAGAAAGATACGACGGCAGCATTGTCAACATGGGAGTAAAAAACCATGACGGCACAATTTGTTATGTAATAGGAATCCGCAAAGATATACGCGCAAAAATAGGCAAACAAGCAGGAGATAAAATACAAGTTTCCATTAGGGAGAGGGATTCGTAACCCTTGAAAACCATCTCTTTTTATACTATGATTTGTATATGTTAGCAACATTAACCCCGGAACAATCACATTTTGCTGTATTTTGTATAGAAGCACTGGCGGACGAAATGGGAACAACAGGGGATAAAATCTATAAAATACTCACAGAAAACTGTGATATTCTGGATAACTATATCATACCTTGCTACGATGCGCTTCACACACAGGGTAAAGATTATATCGTTCGTGAATTGAAAGAACTTATGAAAAAACAAGGTGCTCTGCAATGATACTGTATCACCCGCTTCGAGGTACTCCCATGACTGCAAACCGCACATTAATTGGAAATAAATGCGCAAATGTCATTAAAGCATATTCCGAATTTGCCCAAATCCCGTTACGCAATGCTTTTGACGTATTTTATAAATCAAATTTGTATATAGAAATTATTAACGGGATCTCAGATATGCACTGCCGAAGCGACGGGTATCTCGCCGAGGAATTGCAGATTGAAGTGGGAAATAATCGGTAGCTAATCCTCGCAATTAACAACCAGACTCCCTCTTCTATTCATATATTACCCATGAACCAGAATAACTTGTCATATTAGTACTGCTTATATACATACACACTAGCATATCTGTCGGTTCTGAAATATCATCTTTACCGATCTCAGTACCACCAATGTAAATAGCATGACCGCTTTCGCTTTTAACAGAGGTATCGTCTCTGCTTATTTGTACTCTGTTACTATTTGAATCATCTGGTGTATAACCATATATAGTTCCGCTGGTTTTTGTAAAAGCGCTCTTCCATAAATATATTCCACCCCCATAACCATAAGAATAATTACCCGAAAGAGTGCCTCCGTTCATATAAAACCTTGCTTCATAAACATAGACACCTCCTCCGGTATTATTAGCGCGATTATTTGATATAATTCCGTCATTCATTGTAAAAGTACTACTGATGTTAATGTCATTAGATGTAAAAACTCCTCCGCCTCTTTCAAAAGAAGTATTACCGCTAATTGAACCTCCATCCATGATAAAAGTACCATAATTATAAACTCCACCTCCATAGAGTTCGGATCTATTTGCCGCAATTAAGCCGTCTTTCATGGTAAATTTCCCCAAGAAATGTATATATACCCCTCCTCCGCAATAGGCACTATTAGTATGAATCTGACCGCCGTTCATAACAAAAATTCCATTATCTACATATACCCCGCCGCCGGCAGAAAAATCTGTATACACAAAATTTCCATCCCATTTGTTGTCTAAAATATATCCTCCGTTCATTGTAAAAGTTCCTCTAACATGTACACCACCTGCGCTTCCATTTCTTGAAGTAGAGTTACCTCTAACTGCAGTATCATCATTCATTATAAATTCCGCATCCGCCTGTACAATTACAAGTGAATTGTTGTTGTTGTCGAGCCCACTCAACGTAACTTTATTTTCCAAAATTAAAGTTACACCGGAAGCAATAGTAAACATCGCACCGTTAGAAGAAAGACTAATTGTCCGTATCTCCCCAACACCTTTTAAAACAATCGTCACCTTTTTCCCGCTAAAGGTAAGTGTTATTGGTGCAATTACTTCATTTTTATCCAATTCAATTATATATTTGCCTTCGTCTAAAGCATTGGTTCTAATCCATGTTAATTTTTCATTAAAATTTGACCCTGGGGCAGCACATCCGCGGCTGCTTAATGCCAGCAAGGTTTCAATATCTCCTTCAAGGGCACATGTTGTAAGTATTAACATTGTAATAAGTACAGCAAAAATATTTTTTTTCATTTTTTCTCCTTATTTGAACCTGTATACATAACCAACAGAAACTTTATTGCTTATCCCTTTAAAATCAGTGCGCAGGGTATAAGAAACATTAATAAAACCAAAAATGTTAGCGCCGACAGTTACATCGGCGAAGGGAATATGAGCATCAAACGGTTCGTCTGTTACGATGTAACGTGCAAACATATAACCGCCTCCCATACCGGCATAAATGCCGATTTTTTCTGACAAGGGCATGAAGTAGCCAACACGGGCAAAAGATAACAACGAAAAATAACCTTCAATTTGATAATCTCCGGTATAGAGCAAACCAAAATCAACACCGGCTTCAAAAAACATATTTCTAACAGGCAAGGGTGCAATTGTTCCGTGTATAGTGCCGACAATTGCAGGTGTGGCAAATGAAGTACCAGCTGAAACACCTATTGAATTCAGACGTCTAGGGTCACTGATATTTTCTCCCATCAGGCTTAATACATCACGGGATTTGCGTACGCTTTGCGACGGCATAGCCTGAACAGCCATTGTTTCGACCGCAATGACACGGATACGAATACGGTAATATTTTCCCATATCTTCAAAACTGCCGGAAACAATGGATTGCGCTCCCAAGTGTTTGCCGATAGACTGGGCGCTTTCATCGCTAACTTCTCCCGACAACTGGTAATCCATTTCCTGTCTGACAGTTTCACGATAACTTTCGTCTCTTTCAACAACGGTTAATCTATCGCTTCTGCTAAGACACCTCATCAATTCATCAATAACATACTCAGAAAGCCGCGAAGACTCAGATCTGATATTTAAAACCGCAATTATCGTCCCGTTTGCAAGAGTGTCCGTAATCTCCAAAGAAATATATTCAATCGCCCTGTCAAGAGACACATTCTGCGCAAATAAAACACCCCCTAACAGAAAAACACTTAATAAAACAAGACTGAACCTTTTCACAACACGCTCCCTAAGGTTTATAGTATGCATTTGCAAGCTATAATTGCAATTATCTTTCATTTGCATACGTTTGTCAACATGAAATTCATTCAAATGCAGACTAAAATATCGTAAAATTGCAGAATGAATGCGGAATTTTTTTGGGAAATGGTCAAAAAGGAAGTGGAAAGGCAGCACACCAGCTTTGAATGGCTGTACAGGAAGACCCAAATCTCCAAGGGGACTTTTTCATCCTGGAAAAACAGGAATACCATTCCCAGAGCCGATGAAGCCTTCCTTATCGCAAATGCTCTTAAAGTATCGGTTGAATATTTACTAACCGGTGAAGATAAACCCACAGAAACATCAAATAAAACCATCCATGAATTAACCGCAACTATTCCTTTTTTTGACGATTATGATTTACAAACGCTTCTTGCAACTGTACAAGCTATGGCAGTCCGTTATCAGAATAAAAAATGATCGTATATGTTTTCTGTTATAATTTTGATTATAAAAACTAAAAAGACGCAAAGGGTACGGAGACACGGAGCTGTTATTCGAATTTTCTATCTCTCACCACCAGCTTAAGGTATTGATGAACTACACAAAATCACTAAAATATTGGGAAACGGACATAGTTTTTTGAATATATTATTGAAAAAGTGCCATGAATTCAAATGCCGTTTATGCGTTTTTATAATGTGGCATCAAACATCATGCGGTTTATTGCTGACTATTTCAGCAACAATTTCATAATTGTGTTTCTTAGCCATAAATAATTTTTCCCTTATTAGAAATAATATTTTCTATACCATCAGATTTACAAAAATCAACAAATTCATTTTCTTTATAGAGCAAAATATCTGCCGGTATAATACCATTTATAAATAAACAACGGGCTATTTTTAGATACACTTTTGAATCATCCTGGTTATTATTTATAATAATACATAAATCAATGTCGCTTTTTGACGTAGGAGTACCGTAAGCATAAGAGCCAAATAGATATATTTTCTTTACTGTTTCAGGTTCAACACTGCCAAGAATAAGAGAACGAATAAAAGCGATTTTTTCTGCAAAAAGAGGCGCTGCGTCTTCCTGCTTCGTCATAGGCATGGGATTCTTTTCTTTAACAAAAACAGGTGAAACTGAAGTCATAATTTATATCCTAAAACAATTATAAGTTAAAAAACAAATTATGTCAACTTTCCTTCCAAAAAACGCGGAGACGCAGAATTTTACTGAAAAGACTCCCCTCTCCCCCCCTCCGTGCCTCTGTGCCCTTTGTGCCTCCGTGTGAATCTATCCTGGCTCCTCTCCCCCTCCGCGTCCTCTGCGTCCCTGCGTCTCCGCGAGAGTCTCTTCAACTCTTCAATTCCTCATCCTTGCGGATCATCGCCGCGAAAACACTGCTTATCAAGCCCAGAACAGCAGACATGGTAAAAAGCGTTTCGATGCCTGCAACTTTCCAAATCCAGCCGCCCAAGAGCGCGATTGTAACGCTGAAAATATGATTAACAGAAATCCCTGTACTCAGCGTTGCCGTAACTTCTTCCCTGTCCGAAGAAATACGCTGAACGTAGACATTATTTGCCATACTGGCGACAGAGATAACTTGATCCAAAACAAAGTTACAGCATATTACGATAAAGGCAATTGCGGGCGTAAATAATCTGTGCGAAAAACCGTACAACAGGCATACAACAACAAGAATGAGAGTATCGCCAACCATTACTTTTTTGTATCCGATTTTATCTATGAGTCTGCCGATTAAAGGACTGCAAAACATGACAAAGACAGAACAAACGGCAAGAAGCAGAGCCATCATGGAAGGATCTGTTCCGTATTCACGGACAAGAACATAAGGAGCAAAAGTAAGAAAGATTTGTTTGCGCGAACCGTAAAAAACTTCCATTATGTAATATTTTTTAAATTTCTTTGCAAAATAAAAACGCTGTCTTGGCGCTTTAAGAGTTGTCTCTTTAAGAGCTGCCGCAACAAGCGCAGCAGTTGTCATCAGCGCTGCAGCGACGGCGAATACAATTCTGTATCCCATAATATCTATTCTGGAATAATCCAGTTTGGCAAGAACAAAAAAGATCCCGGTAACAAGAAGAAGACCTGCAATAGTGCCAAGCTGATTTATCGATGTAGTAATTCCCAGAGATGCTCCGGATTTATCACGCCTTGCAAGATCCATCGCGATAGTGCTGCGCACAGGCATGATAATGTGTTCTCCTGTGCTGAAAAGCACCATAAAAATTACGACTATAATTTTGGTAAAAAACACCGAACTGTGATCGATACTGCTTGTAAGTAAAAGACCCGCCATTCCTCCTGCCATAAGCGCAATGCCTATTTTAAAAACTTTTGAATCCGCGAACCTGTACATTAAAGCAAGCAGAAAAATCAGCAGTAAACCCGGCAGTTCCCTGAAAGCATCAACAATACCGCGCTCAAATTCATCTATACCGATAATTTCCGACAAATAATTATTCTGAACGCCATGTTTCATTCCAATAGCAATTCCAAAAAGAACAATAACACTCAAAAACCGCCCAATCCTGACATCAGCACGATAAACACCATCAAGAAACCCCAACCTCTTCTTAAACATTTTCCTCCCTCCGTGCCTTTGTGTCTTCGTGTCTTTGTGTGAGTTCCTGCAAAATAAATCCTGCTGCCTGTGCGTCATCATCACCGCAGTCTATCCATTTAACATCCGGGATCCCCGCAAAAAACGTAATCTGACGTTTCGCGTAACGGCGGCTGTTCTGCGCTATCAACGCTTTTACTCCGTCTAAATCCTGAGAAAGCCGCCAGCCATCCTCCGTTTCAATAAAAAATTCACGGTACCCTATTGCGCGCAAGCCGGGATCACCAGGAGTGTAACCTGCTTCATAAAGACGCTGCACTTCGCAGGCAAGACCTTTAGCGAACATATCTTCGCAGCGTAAATTGATACGGCGGTATAATTCTTCGCGCGGACGTGAAAGCCCGATAATGATAAAGTTAAAACGGCTGCTTTTTTCATAAACTGCAAATGAAGAAAGCGCTCTGCCGCAGCAGCGATAAACTTCAAGCGCCCTTAAAAGCCGGTATTCATCGTTTATATGAATACGCTTTGCGCTGACAGGGTCGCAGGCAGCCAGTTCTTCCATAAGAGCGGCAGAACCTTTTTCATGCAGTTCCTTTTTTAACATTTCGCGGATTTGCGGGTTGGAGGAAGGCGCATCGCTTAAACCCAGAATAAAGTTTTTAAGGTAAAACCCTGTCCCTCCGGAAACAACAGGCAGCCTGCCGTTAGACGTTATTTCCAGGCAGGCGGCATCCGCAAGGCGGACAAAATCACCTGCATTAAACTGTTCGTTTGGGCTGCGAATATCAATTAAATGATGAGGTATTTCCTCCATCTCCGGCACCGAGGGTTTGGCGGTACCAATATCCATCCCGCGGTAGACCTGCATGGAATCGGCGGATACAACTTCGGCGTTTAAACCGCCTTTTACGAGTTTACGGAGTATCGACGTTTTGCCCGAAGCGGTTGGACCAAAGAGTATTAAAACAGGAATGGGTTTTAACTGGTTATACAAACAAGGGGGCTCTACTCATTATCCAGACGAAATTCGACTTCGTTGGTAAAAACCTGTAAAGCGGCAAGAGCCACCATTTTACCGTCATAATCATCTTTTTCGTCTTTTTCCAACACTGAGGAAAGCTGGTACGCCCTGCGCGATGCCGCAGTGGTAATCTCGTACATATTATCGCTGTATTCGATAAGTTCTTTTAAAGGGAATATCATAATAATGAATTATAGCAAATTCAGGAATTTATGTCAAGTGATATTCAAAACAGGTAAATTCGTTAAAATCGTTTCCGCTGCGGCCATTATTGCTCGCATAAAGCCCCAAAACTACGCCCGTAAAGCCGCCTGCTACTTCGGACGAAAGATATTTTGTCTGCGCGCTGCCAAGTTTAAGCTCTTCTCCGTCTTTTACAAGGAAAAAACCATAGTTTAAAGCGTCTGAACGTATTATTAACTTTGCCTCATTTTGCGCTGTAATTACGCTTGATTTTTCGTGTTTAATATCCCCGATATTCAGCTTTAAAATAACCTTGTATAAATCATCGGTTTTTACAAGAGCAAGAGCATAATGATGATTTTCGTCCATGTAAACTGTAACACCTGCCTCCCCGTCCATGGTTTTTACATGAACAGAAAGCTCCATGTCAAATTCCTTTTGATGAAGACAAATAAACGCAGGTTCAGGGTCATCCAGGGTGTGGCTAGTGCTTTTTATTTTAAAACAATCCGAGCCAAAGATATAATTTTCTTTTTTAAAGGTTCGCAGAAACTGCCAGTCTTTATCCGGACGGGTATTTTTAAAAGTATAGCTGTTTTGCGGTTTTTGTTTTACATTTATCCTGTTTGTTTCCACGCTGAGCTTTGCGGTGCCGTCAGCGCAGGTAAACCATCCGTCCTTGTCAAAATCAACGGGCACAAGGCAGGTTTCCCTGCCCAGATGATGGTATGTTTTCCATTGGTGTATCTGGCGGAACGCAAGCGCGTACATCCACCAAAAACCGTTTGCATCTTTAATTAAATCTCCATGCCCTATCCCCTGCAGAAGATAACCGCCAAGGTTGCGGTTTGTTAAAACGGGATTTCCCGGATACGGTGTAAAAGGCCCCCATACGCTGTTTCCTCTTGCATATACAACCATGTGTCCGTATTCGGTGCCGCCTTCGGCAGCCAAAAGATAATAATAATTATCAATTTTATATAAATGCGGAGCTTCCAGATAACGGCCTCCGGTTCCGTGCCATAATACCTTGCTCTCTGTTAATTTTTTGCCGGTAGTAATATCAATTTCGCATTGTAAAATTGCGTTTTTGCCGTTTTCATCCGTGCCGTTACTCATAAAATAAGTTATACCGTTTTCAAAATACAACGAAGGATCGATGCCTCCCTGATCTACAAAAACTGGCTCTGACCACTCGCCGTAAATATCATCTGTCCATACATAAAAATTTCCGCCGCCTCCTACATTTGTTGTTACCATATAAAAACGGTTTTCATTGCACCGGATTGTAGGCGCATATATACCTTGTGAACTTGCGGCATTTTTTAAAGGCAGCTGAGACTCCCGTGTTAGACAAAAACCTATTTGGCGCCAATTGACTAAATCTTCACTTTCAAAAAGAGGGACACCGGGAAAATAATGAAAAGAACTTGCAGCCAAAAAATATTTTCCGTTACTGGAACATATACTTGGATCCGGATAATAACCCCTGATTACAGGATTCCTGTAAATCATATTAAAAAAACTGCCCTTCAAGCCAGAGCGCCAGTCCTTCATCGGCATTGGAACCGTAAACAAAATCCGCGGCATTGCGTATTTTTTCCCTGGCATTTGCAGGAGCGCCGCAAAATCCCGCTACAGGAAACATCGGCAGATCGTTTTCTTCGTCTCCAAAGGCAATTACCTCCTGCGGCTTTAAACCTCTGTGCTGCATTGCAATCAGCAACCCTTCGCCTTTGGATACGCCGGTGTTAATAACTTCCAGAAACGTAGGGAAACTTCGTATTATGGTAATTTGCTCTCCAAAACGATTTTTTATTCTTGCGCGAATCTCATCCTGTACACAAGGATCTACAACAAACATCCCTTTTATGCAGCCTTTTAATTCCGGCATAACAGCAATACTTTTTAAATCTTTTATAACTACCGGTGTAATACCTGTGTGTTTAGAATACATTTCTGCTTCCGAGCAGTTTTTTTCTATTACCAGCGCTCCCCATTTTTGCTGCGGATCTTCCCTGCCTGTATACGGAGAAATCCCTGCCGGCAGATAAACCTGAAAAAGAATACCCAGATCGCGGGCAAGATCTGTGCAAAAATCCACAACATCAAGACCTATCATATTTGCATGAAGGATTTTTCCGGCAGGCATATCCGCTACCTCTGCTCCGTTAAAAAATACCATAGGACCTTCCGCTCCCATGGCGCTGCGGAACTTTTCGGAGGATTCAATCGCCCTGCCTGTGGAAATAATAATCTGTATCCCGCGGGAAATCAGCGTTCTTAAACAATCCCTTGTCCGATCCCCCAATGTTGTATTCGGCAGCAATGTAGTGCCGTCAAGGTCGATTGCCAGCGCTTTTATCGATTTTATATCAATTTTCTTACTCATTCTGGAAGTATACTATTAGAATAACGGTTAAACAAGATGTATATAAATTGCCATAATAATTAAAATGATGTAAGATTAATAAATCAGAATATACAAAAGTTTCGGAGGTTTTTATGAAGGTTATTACCCTTGGTGAAATTATGTTAAGGTTAGCCCCGGAAGGCTATTACCGGTTTGTACAGGCCGATAAATACGGCGCAACTTACGGCGGAGGAGAAGCCAATGTTGCTGTCTCACTTGCCGGTTACGGCATAAATGCCGCTTATGTAACAAAACTCCCAAAGCATGAAATTGGGCAGGCTGCGGTAAACAGTCTTAGGCAATTTGGCGTGGACACCTCCCTGATTGTCAGGGGCGGGGATCGGGTTGGAATTTACTTTTTGGAAAAAGGCGCTTCTCAGCGTCCGTCCAAGGTAATTTATGACCGCGCCAATTCTGCGATAGCAGCCGCAAAAGAGACCGACTTTGACTGGGACAAAATTTTTGCAGGCGTTACATGGTTTCATTTTACGGGAATTACCCCTGCGCTTTCCGACAGCGCCGCGGCAATCTGTATGGCTGCATGCAAGGCGGCAAAATCAAAAGGGATTTCTGTTTCCTGCGATTTAAACTACCGCGCTAATCTTTGGACACGCGAAAAAGCGGGAGAGGTTATGGGCAAACTTATGGAATATGTTGATCTCTGCATCGCAAACGAAGAAGATTCTGCCGATGTATTCGGCATTAAAGCATCCGGCAGCGATGTGACATCCGGCAAGATCAGCCACGACGGCTACAAGGAAGTTGCCTCTGCTCTTGTAAAAAGATTTGGCTTTAAACAGGTTGCAATTACATTAAGAGAATCAATTTCCGCAAACGACAATAATTGGGGAGCAATGCTTTTTAACGGAACAGATTATTTCTTTTCCAAAAAATACGCCGTTCATATTGTAGACCGTGTTGGCGGCGGAGACAGTTTCGGCGCAGGGCTCATATATGCTAACCTTCAGAAAATGGCTCCCCAGGACAGCATTGAATTTGCAGTGGCTGCAAGCTGCCTGAAACACACAATTGAAGGTGACTTTAACCTTGTCTCTGCAGATGAAGTAAAAAAATTAGCCGCAGGAAACGCTTCCGGAAGAGTCCAGCGGTAGAAGTAATGATCGAAAACGCGCCTCAAGAACAGCAGCAAAAACTCCTGCAGGCTGTAAATCACATTGCGCAGATTCTGCTTGCGGCAATGGATGAAGAGACTTTTGAAGCTTCTGTTCTTGAAGGTATGAGAATAATCGCCAACTGTCTTGATATAGACCGCGGTTATATTTGGCAGAATGAAACAGTAGACGATATTCCTCATTTTACAATGCGTTTTGAATGGCTGAACGAAAAAGGCCTGCGATCCAATCCTATCGAAAAAAATACGCAGTTCCCTTACAGCAATATTCCTAACTGGGAGCAAAAATTTATTATAGGAGAATATGTTAACGGTCCGTTTGCCGATCTGCATCAGGAAGAAAAAGAACTCATGAAAAAACACGGCATAAAATCATTATTTGCCATTCCTGTATATCTGCAGAATACATTCTGGGGGTTTGTAAGTTTTGACGACTGCCGCAGGGAAAGAACCATCTCTTATGACGAAATAGATATTCTTCTTTCCGTCAGTTTGATAATTGCAAATGCGATTAATCATTTTGACCTGTTAATTACAAACCGCAATGAGCATAAACAAAAAAACAATTTGTTAAATACGGTAAATCTTATAGCAACAGAACTCTTAAAGACAGAAACAGATGAATTTGAACACGCCTTGCTTCGCTGCATGGGTATGATGGGAGAAGCCGTAAAAGCCGATCGTGTGTATATGTGGAGAAACCACACGGTAGACGGTAACCTTTACGGTACACAATTGTATGAATGGTCAGAAAGCGCAGAGCCACAGCAGAGCAATAAGTACACGATAGATATTCCATACAAAGACAATATGCCCGGATGGGAAGAAAAACTTTCTTCCGGGCAATGCATCAACTCTATCGTAAAAAACATGAATGCGGGCGAACAGGCGCAATTGTCTCCGCAGGGAATATTGTCTATCCTTGTTGTGCCTATTTTTTTAAGGGAGCAATTTTGGGGGTTTGTCGGATTCGATGATTGTCACCAGGAGCGTATCTTTTCCGAAAATGAAGAAACAATACTGCGCTCCGGCAGCCTTTTAATAACACATGCCTTGCTGCGAAACGATCTTACTTTAAGCCTGCGCATTACGGCGATAGAACTTGAAACTGCTTTGGAAGAAGCGCAGGCGGCAAGCCGCTCAAAAAGCAATTTTCTTTCCAACATGAGCCATGAAATGCGCACCCCGTTAAATGCGATAATCGGCATGACGCAGATTGGCAAATCTGCAAAAGATAATGAAAAAAGAAACTATGCCTATGAAAAAATAGAAGGCGCTTCGCATCATCTTTTAAGCGTAATAAATGACGTTCTGGATATGTCAAAAATCGAAGCCGGAAAATTTGAACTTTCCGTTACACAATTCAACTTTGAAAAAATGCTTCAAAAATCAATCAGCATTACGGGTTTTCGCATAGAAGAAAAAAAACAGAATTTTACGCTGTATCTTGACTCCGATGTGCCGGAATTTTTAATCGGCGATGAGCAGCGTATTATTCAGGTAATTACAAACTTGCTAACCAATGCCGTTAAGTTTACGCCGGAACACGGTTCTATATGCCTTAAAGTGCATTCTGCAGAAAATACGCAGAATTTAAACGATGTTTGCACGATTAAGGTAGAAATAGCGGATACCGGAATTGGCATCAGCCAGGCGCAGCAGCAGCGGTTATTCACATCATTTGAGCAGGCAGAAAGCAGCATCTCCCGCAAATTCGGCGGTACAGGACTTGGGCTTTCCATCTGCAAACGAATTGTAGAAATGATGAACGGCAGCATTTGGGTTGAATCAGATCTTGGCATGGGGTCTACTTTTGGCTTTACAGTTCAGCTGCGCCGCGCAGAACAAGCTGCCCATGAATCGCCTCTTCATAAAACGCGCACCTGCGAAGAATCAAATAATTTTAAAGGCTACTGTCTGCTGCTTGCAGAAGATGTAGAAATTAACCGCGAAATTGTTATATCGCTTCTGGAACCAACCGGACTGGAAATAGACTGTGCGGTAAACGGAGCGGAAGCGGTAAAAATGTTCAGCGCTTCTCCAGATCGCTACAATTTAATTTTCATGGATATGCAGATGCCGCATATGGACGGCCTTGAAGCAACGCGGAAAATACGAAGCCTGGCTATGTCAAAGGCAAAAGAAATTCCAATTGTAGCCATGACAGCAAATGTTTTTAAAGAAGACATTGATAAATGCCTGAATGCCGGTATGAACGCCCATATCGGCAAACCTTTGGACTTAAATGAAGTAATGGGTATTTTAAGGCAGCACCTGCTCTACAATATAACCTAAATCTTCCAGCTGCTTTATAAGACCGTCAGGTCCGTGTATATGCGCAAGACCGACAATCACAAAATAAATTTGCCCGGAAGCAAGATAATCTGTTATCTGCGGAATCCATACATCATGCCTGTCTGTTATCATGGATTTGTATATTTCAGGCCATTGTTCCTTCATTCCGAATAAAGTTTCTTCTGTAGCTGACGCTTCTCCTGTTTTCCATTCTGCCACAAGCACTTCCAGCATAGCTTCTGTTTCTGACATATCCAGCAGGGAGTACAATACATATTCATTTTCGTATCCTTCGCCCATGCCGACAATCATATCAATCTGATCCTCCAGTGATTCTAGAAATTTTACAGGCAGATTTTCTTCTTTTGCTTTATTCAGATAATAATCATCTACTCCCTGCTGAATAAATCCAAATTCTTCAATCTGAAACAAAGCAAGTATATTCATGATCATTGAAGGTTTTAAATTACTTACATTCTCAATCGAAAATCCATATTCCAAACATACCGAAGCAAGCAGCTCGTATGTTTCTTCTTCCAGAATATCATGCAGACCAATATCACCCGGCAAAAACATATTTTCTATCAGATACTGCACAACAGCCGGATCTTCCATTTGTCTGACATCTGCTTCCAGCACAAGAATATCCGATTGATAAAACGCGTGATCAAACATTTGCGGCAGAGGAAAATCCATTTCCCGCAGAACATGAATGCTTCCTGCCAAAAACATAACATTGTTTTCCGAGCTTACTTTCCAGACAGAAGAAGCGGAAGGTTTCGCATCCCGGATGCCTGCCGCAAAAAGCGAAGTTGTCCCCAGAACAGCAAAAACTAAAATTATACTGCAAAAAATAATAAATCTTTTCATAAGTAGCTATCATTATAGAAATAATAAAATAAAAGTGTCAAGGGAATGATAATACCCAGGGATCACCACTCCCAGCTCGCCAATTTCTTCCCAATCGCCGCAGTTAACACGGCTTTTACAAGCGCTTTTGCCTCACCAAAAGACTTGCTGTCCATTGAGTACCGGTGCAATAACGCGCTTTCCATCTCCCCAACCGCAGCCAGCCAGCGCCTGCATCCCGGGTTCAGCTTAATAATACCGCTGTCCGCTGCCCCGCTGCATCTTTCGCATAACGCAGCGCCTTCACGCGCGCTGAACCAAAGAGTTTCGCTCTGTCCGCATGATGCACATTCCTCAATATGCGGCTGGATGCCCAAAAAGCCCGACCAGCGCCATAAAAAATGAATCAATAAGCGCTCGCTAAGTTCTTCGTTCGCGTTTTCCAGCGTATCCAGTGTATCAACTGCCAGCTTGTAGGCTGTGCCCCATTCGCCGCCGCCGCCGTGAGATGACAATATTGTATCTGCAATGGCAGCAGATACCATTGTCCGCTCATAGAGTTCTCTTATACCCGGCCGCCATGAGTGAACATCAAAGTCGCTGAGTTTAGCGTATTCTTTTGCCTTGTCACGGTAAATCCACACCTGCCCGGAATTGTAGGGAGATGCAAAAGCGCGTAATTTACTTTTGGGTCCGCCGTAAACAGTTGCTCTTATAATGCCTTCTTCTGCGGTTAATAAAAACACTTCACTATTTGATTCACCGGAGAGCCGGCTCCTGAGAACCAACCCGCTTAAAACAGCCGTTCTGCTCATAAATCCAGTGCGAAGATTTTGCTTTTGCGGGTGTGATCGTAGACTTTGCGTTTTTGTTCAGGCAGGCTATCCAGTGAGATTTCCAAAAAGCCCAAAGACTCAAACCAGTCTTGCGTTTGGGTAGTCAGAACAAAAACACGGCGCATTTTGTTTTTCCGCGCTTTTTCGATTAGGTAACCGACAATCTGCTTGCCCAGCCCAATATCGGTGTACATAGGGTCTGTGGCAACAGCGGCAATTTCACTCTGAGATTCACCCCAGTCATGCAATGCGCCGCAGGCGCGGACGGAGCCGTCTATCTCAAGCACATAATAATCGTTCTTTTTTTCCTGAATTTGATCGGGATTACGCCTGACAAGAATGCCTTTTTGCATCAGAGGCTCCATGAGCCTTAGAATATCCGGCAGATCCCTTGAATGGAAAGATCGCACAGAATCGTATTCATCGGTATAAACCATTGTACCTATGCCGAGGTTGGAGAACAGCTCTTTTAAAACCGCGCCTTCTTCCCTGCCGTCAATAATATGAACGCGGTGGATACCTGCCTCGCTTGCCCGTAAAGCAAGTTTGAACTCCCGCAAAAGCTCAATATCGGTTTGCGCATTTATTAACGCTTTTGTTTGCGCGGGAGTTAGCCGGATTAAACTGCCGTCCTGCCTTGTTTCGAGAGGGGGGGACCCTTCAATATTCAGGTTGAGGTTTTTTGCGCCCGATCTGACACTGACAATGAACAATTTAATCGCTCCGAGCGCCTTTGAAACAGCAAGGGCGATTTCATCGCTGGGAACATTGTATGGTTTTCCGGAAGGACTCCAGCCTATACAGGGAAGAATGGGTATCATTCCCAAATCAAGCACCCTGACAAGCGAATCTGCGTATATTTTATCGACAGTGCCGGTGTGCTCGGCATCGATGCCGTTTATTACCCCCAGCCCTCTTGCCCGGACAAAGTTGCCGATCAGGGCATCTACCCTGCTGCCGGAGAGAAAAGTCATAAATTTGCTGGCTACATTAAAAGCCGCCATTTCCACATAAGGGATCGCCTGCGAAGAGGTTACCCGGACGGGGATATCATCAGGTTTAAAGGATGTATTGATATCATGCTGTTTTAACACCGCATCGATATTTTCCTTAACGCCCGGAACAATGACAATTTTAAAGCCGGTTTTTGCAAGCAAAGCCAGATCTTTCACGAGCCCCGGAAAACCGGGGTCTTCTGTTACGGGAAAATCAATTTTAAAAACCATGGTTGAGCCTTCAAACCGGCTCTGATAGTGAAAAACCTCGCGGATAAGATCAACCTGGGTAGAAACAATATTGTTCATAAGATCAGTTTAGTACGAAATTAAGGGAAATTCTACCGCTTCCTAATCATTCATTTTCCTCTAAAGGTAAAATTTCTGCTTCCGATATTCTAAATGAAACGGGAAAACTCTAAAAAAGAGTATTCTCTTCCCCTATGAAATTATGTGTCCGTTGGACATCCATGATTCATCGGGGATCCTCACCCTTCCGGGAACGGTGGGTCGGGGGTTCTTTTCCCCATTCGGGGAATGGCACACGGGTTTTACGTATAACGTAAAAATCCACAAATGGAATATGAGTTTTTCCTCCAGAGAGACTCAAAAAAGAAGCCGCAAAGCGGTTTCTTTTCTTACGGCATGGAAGCCGCGGCGCACAACTATCACAATGATAGCAGCGCCGGAAAAGCCAAAGGAGTGAATATATGATAATCAATCACAACTTAAGTGCAATGTTTGCCGACAGATCCCTCAAAGTTACCCAGACGTACCTGGATAAAAACATGGAGAAACTGTCCAGCGGACTGCGCATCAACCGCGCCGGTGATGATGCTTCGGGACTTGCAGTATCAGAAAAACTACGTTCTCAGATTCGTGGTTTAAATCAGGCATCTGCAAATGCCATGAATGGCATTTCGTTCATCCAAACTACTGAAGGTTACCTTCAGGAGACCCAGGACATCCTCCAGCGCATCCGTGAATTGGCAGTTCAGGCCTCGAACGGCATTTATTCCGACGAGGACAGGCTGTACATCCAGGTCGAAGTTTCAGCGCTTGTTGCTGAAGTCGACAGGATTGCTTCTCACGCACAATTTAACGGAATGAACTTGTTGACTGGTCGTTTTGGCCGGCCAATCGGTGAAAATGTGGTTACCGCCTCTATGTGGCTCCATATCGGTGCTAACATGGATCAGCGCGAACGGGTTTATATCGGCACTATGTCGTCCAAGGGTCTTGGTATCCGGACGGTCGGTGACGATACCTTCATTTCACTGTCCGATCCGGACAGTGCCAATCGTGCCATTGGAACTCTCGACAATGCGTTAAAGATCGTCAACAAACAGCGTGCCGATCTTGGCGCCTATCAGAACCGCCTTGAACACGCAATCCGCGGCCTTGACATTGGAGCAGAAAACATGCAGGCAGCCGAGGCTCGTATCCGCGATGCAAACATGGCAACTGAGACGGCTACTTACACTAAGAACATGATTCTTTCACAGTCAGGCACAGCAATGCTTGCGCAGGCTAATCAAAGGGGTCAGTCGGTTCTTTCGCTTCTGCAGTAGCATGAAGCAGTCAGGCTTACGCCTGACTGTACAATGCTTTGCATTTACAATGCATTTCGCATTGTACGTCTCTCGGAAAGGCGCCTGGCCGCTTAATTGCGGTCAGGCTTCTTTTTTTTTGGGAAGAATTTTTTACCACGAACCGCCTAGAAACTTCGTTGGCAAAACACGAACGAGAGGGAGTGTGGGTGAGGCATCTTTTTTTCATTGACTATTGCTCCTTTTTGCACTATATTTGATTCATGACTACACAAACAGCCGAAAGACCAGTTGGCTTCCGGGACACTTTTGATACTCTTGACCGTATTACGCAAAATTCTGCCATAATGGGAGGTAAACCGTGTATTCGTGGCATGAGGGTAACTGTTGGCATGATCGTCGGGCAGATTGGAGCAGGCGAAACAATTGATGAACTGCTTGACGACTATCCCTACCTTGAAAGGGAAGACATAATGCAGGCTCTGCAATACGCTGCGGCTCTCTGTCAATGGCGTGAGGTCGCCATTTCTTCCGAATGAAAATTCTCGTTGACATGAACCTCTCCCCAAAATGGGTAAAACTTTTTACCGATAACAGCATTGAATCGGTACATTGGTCATCTATAGGCCCCCCTAATGATCCTGATATAAACCTTATTACTTATGCTACAGAAAACAATTTTGTTATTTTTACCAAAGATCTTGATTTTGGTACATTTCTTGCTATTAACCGTAGTAAAAAACCAAGCATTATTCAAATGAAAGAAGGAACTCTTAATCACAGGAAGATAAACAATATAGTTATTAGCGCAATTACTATGTTCGCCGATAAAATTGAAGCCGGTGCGATTGTCACTATTGACCAAAACAAAACTCGTGTATCTTTGCTTCCTTTGTAATTTTATTTCCCTGCTACCCGCTCACCTCCTGCGCGAGGAATCGCAAGAGACGTTTTTCCATCCCGCCCGCCCTCTGCCTGTCTCGCCCTGCTACTTGGTTTACTTGATTACTTTGCTAAAAGAGACAGCGGTAACAGGTACAGTTGCGTAACCAATGTGTTGTCAAACCCCATAGTGTCTGTCCAGAAACTTGGGGAGTTGGTCATTTTCTCTGATTTTTTTGTTTAAACAGTTCATTTTTCATTGTTTATTTTTCTCCTTTATGCTATATTGAATGTATGACTATTACACAAACTGTAGAAATACCTGACAACCGCTGGCTATCTATCCAAGTACCTCGTGAAATACCGACAAAATCAGTTATTCTCTCCTTTTCTCCTACTTCGATAAAAACAGCCGCTCCTACAGAAGCAGACGCTATTACGGAAAAACTTAATAGTTATTACAAAAATCATGATTCCCGCCTTGATGACGATCTAAAAACCGCATCATATCGTTTATTAACAAAAGAAGACTGGTAAATGATTCGCGGCGAAATATGGTGGGCAAATCTCCCTATTGCAATCGGCTCAACCCCCTCTAAACGCAGACCGGTGCTGATAATCCAAAGTGATACATTTAACCGCAGTAATATAAATACGGTTATATGCGCAAGCCGCGCAAGCGGCGTATACAATAAATTTCCATAAGCTCGACGACCGAAGGGAGTCATGCGCTGCAATAACATCAAATACCGAAATTGCTTCTCTGCCGGGGAATTTATTGCTGGAAAAAACAGTATCTGGTTTGGATAAAACATCAACAGTTAATTTTTCACAAATTACTGCCGTTGATAAAGATGATTTAACAGAACAAGTATCTATGCTGCCAAAGTCAATGCTGGAGAAAGTTAATGATTGCCTTAGAACTGTTTTAGAAATTCCATAAAAATGGCAACCTCAACCGAGCGTATTGAAAATGCGCACAGGTTCCCCTATTGAAGGCGCTGTTACATTGCTTTTCTGTGTCGTTCACAACAGCTTTGTTGTCACGTGTGAACGACTTTATAGATATTAAAAAAAGGCAGTCTCTTTTTGAGACTGCCTTGTGTAAAAGCTGTATCTGCTCACTGCCCCGACAACACTCTGCCTTCGCCGTCAAGCAAACGGGGATAGCCGCGAATGCCTACCTGAGAAAAATCCCTGTTGCGCAGATTGCTGGGGCTTGTATCCGCGCCGTGTTTGCCCGCGGCATCGCTGTTTACTGTGCGAACCTGCGCAGTATCGGATACTGTGTGGTGTACCCTTGCTTTTCTTCATGAAAATGCGTACAATTTACTTAATTACGACATTATTACCCATCCAGCGGCACTGGATGCTGTTTCTGTGTAGGCGGATTCATAAAACTATTTAAGTGATAACAAACATGACTCCTGCTGAACAAATGGCAAGAAACGTATCAGCGAATAAAATTGTAGCACAAAGAAAATTTCCGTACGAAATATGGATTAACGTTGAAAATATAAAACTCAACCATGCAGAAATGCCAAAAAATTCAGCCGGAATCATTGTGGCAGTGTCGAGGCTGCCAATAAATTTACAAGAAGAATTAGATTTTATCAAAGAAATAAAATCTGCAATCGTATTAATGAAACATGGAGCAAGTATTACCCTAATTCCCAGATTAAAAAGACCGGACGGCAAGGGTTTTCTGCCGGGACCGGACGCGATTGTTAATGGCTTGTTTTTTGAGTTTAAAGAAGTAATTGGCACCGTAGATAAAATTGGTGCAAGGTTTAATGAATCAAGGAAACAGTCAAATAATGTTTATATTCGTATATCCAATCCAAATATTACAAAACAGCACGCTATGAAATATATGTCAAAATTATTAAATGGCAGAGATTACAATAGCGGTTATCACGGAAATATTGTTTTTACCTTTGGAACTGGTGAAGATGAACAAACATTCTTCTTTAAGATTACTGACTTTAAGAAGTAAAAAATCCAGGGGAGCCACCGTTAAGCAACTCCCCCGTAGGCTCCCGATGCTACAAGGCCGCCTCGGGATGTGGCTACTATCCGTTCACCACGGTAGCACAGTCTTAGTTTCCTAAAACCACTAATTAACTATACCATAATTTTAATTGATTTGTCAAGTATTTTTGACAATTTTTTCGGTTTGAAAACTAAATAAAAAATCCAGGGGAGCCACCGTTAAGCAACTCCCCCGTAGGTTACCGATGCTACAAGGCCGCCTCGGTAGTGGCTACTATCCGTTCACCGCGGTAGCACAGTCTTAGTTTCCTAAAACCACTGTTTTAATTATAGCATCGTTATTCTTCGCTTGTCAACTAAAAAAGCAAGTTTTTTAACAGACTTCACGCCACCCTGCTCACTGCCCCGACAACCCGCGCAGTATCGGATGCCCTATTATGGCGCGGTCATTCGACCACGCCATAACTGTTAAAAAGCTCGTACGGCACGAACAGAATAATAATCGGCTGCGAAGCCTGTGGACTGAGCGCCACTAGGACCGCCGTTTCTGAACTCCTGACGCCACGCGTAACCGCCCGCGTAACCGCCGTAGAAGTACTGCGAGGAAGACCAATATATCCATTCCATCCTTCCAAGACTTACTCGTCTTATATGCAGTTGATCAAGTTCATCTCTGCTTGGCAAGAACCAGTCATTAAAACTTTCGTATTCTGCCACAAAATAATCTTTGCAAGCAAGAGCCGCAGGCGCTGTAGGATCAAGGGCAAGTATTAACGCAGTGTTTTTTCTTCCTGTTCCTATTGCTGTTCCTGTTCCGGGTATGTTAATAAAAAGAAGACTATCAAATCCTGACGCTACATATTCCTCATTAGTTAAAGTTGACCATCTTAGATATGTTGGCATATTTTCAGGAGCGGCTTCAAGGTAATATGCGGTTGAATTATCATCTGTCATTGTAAAGCCAGTTGGCGCTATGTAAATAATTCTTCCACCCGCAGGTCCTGTGTCGCCTAATGCATAAATTGGAATTGGCTGTGTTCCTCTGCTTTCTCCGCAAATAGTACATGTACAAGTTTTAACGCCCGCTGTTGATGTTGTAAAATTAGGAGGTGTAGTTACAACCCAAGTATAAACGTGTCCGAGTGCCGGTACTACCGCTTCAGGATTTGTTACGCCGCAGCCTGCATGAATACAAATGCCTGGTTTGCTATTTGCTGTACAAGTAGCGAGTATTGTCGGTGAAAAACTATGGGTAAGCGCGGAACCTGTATCTGTAACAGTATATGTTTCTGTACAATTATCACGAGCACAAACAGATGTTTTGGTTCCATCTATTCCGCAAGCAGCATTATTGTTTGAGTTATATACGGTAAAACTATGTCCAAGCGCCGGTACTACGGTATCTTCCGTTTCGCAATCATCACGAGTACAAGTGCCGGGAATGCTATCTGCCAAACAAGTAGCAGGTATTGCTGGTGAAAAAGCGTGTCCAAGCGCAGGTGTTACAGCGTCTGTTAGATTACAATGCTCATTAGTGCAGACACCCGGCGCGCTGGCTGTTGTGCATGTTGCAGGGGTTGATGTTGAGACAGCGTGTTCCAATACAGTAATTTCAAACTCTCCGATTCTGCCAGATAAATCAAGGACATAGATTTTTTTAGTTCCTGTTTCGGCAGAAATTGCGTTAGTGCCGTTTGTTAATAAACTTTCATTCCATATAAGTACATAATTTGTTGCAGGAACAGGGATAGGAATATTTCCAAACATAAAATTTACTATTAACCCTGCAGTATTAAATCGTATGTCTTTGCAATACGTTGTTCTTGTAGGCTCGGTTATGGATAACTGTGCTTGTCCTGCTGTGCCGCCAGCCGTTATGCCGGTGCAGTTTTCATTGCACGCATCAGGGGTTCCGCCGATATGCCAAAAGCCTTTAACGCAAATCCAAGGAGTATTGCCGGGTTCGCCTTTTTCCCCTTGCTCGCCGTCAACGCCATCTGTTCCGTCTGTTCCGGAATCGCCTTGTTGTCCTTGTTCGCCTTGAATACCTTCCGGTCCCATAGGACCTTCGCAGGTTACTAAAAATAGACCCATTGCTACCATCAATGCAATAATTCCAATTTGTTTAACTGTACTTTTCATAAGAAACTCCTTTTTCTATCTAATTTAAAAATAAAAATTATTCATTGTTGCTCACTGCCCCGACAACACTCTGCCTTCGCCGTCAAGCAAACGGGGATAGCCGCGAATGCCTACCTGAGAAAAATCCCAGTTGGCAGAGGAAAAGCCTAATGTACCTGTCCAGAAATCCCTGTTGCGCAGATTGCTGGGGCTTGTATCCGCGCCGTGTTTGCCGGCTGCATCGCTGTTTACTGAGCGAACGCTGGTGTTTTGCAGAGTTGGAC
Source organism: Treponema sp. (assembly GCA_009784975.1). Lineage (GTDB taxonomy): Bacteria > Spirochaetota > Spirochaetia > Treponematales > Breznakiellaceae > WQXQ01. The sequence goes on along the minus strand of WQXG01000007.1, from coordinate 4,049 downwards.
CTGTAAAATTAAAATCTCCGGCGGCGTTTCGTGTTAATTGAATTAGGTAATCCGATCTGTTACCTGCTCTATCCAACAGTGAAAAGTTAAACCTTAAAAAATGACCATTGGCTGTAAGTCCGCTTAAATCTACACCGGTGATGCTGTTTCCGTTCCAGACAGGTGTTCCGCCTACGCCGGCAGGGTTGCTTGTTACAGTCATGGTTGTTCTATCTATACCCGATCCGCCTGAATCGCTGATAAAAATTCCGCTGATAGAACGCAATAGGTTTGAACTTACCGGAGTTACAGTTACATTAAAATGATCAAGCGCTTGAGGTGCTGCCCTGTTGGGGGTTATTTGGACTCTATGAACTGCTGTATTGCCTGTTAAGTCACGCAAATTAAAATCAAAGCTCACCCATTGGGTTGTGGCAGTAAACTCGCTCAAGTCGATACCTGTGATACTGCTTCCGTTCCAGACAGGAGAGCCGCCTAGAGTGGTGCCGCTGTTTCTTGTTACCGTCATGTTTGTACTTGCAAGAGCTAAACCGTTGGAATCGCGCGGTATTAAACCGCTTAAAGAAACAGGAGTAATAGCTGTGCTTAAAGGGTTAGCCTGTCTGGTAACTGTAAAATCTTCTGTTGCTTCAGGATCATCTTTGTTAGGTTTAATTTCAACACGATGAACAGCAGTATTCCCCGCGTTATCCCTCATTGTAAAATCAAAATTAATATAATGAGTTGTTTCCGTAAGAGCGCTCAGATCTATACCTGCGATACTGCTTCCGCTCCAGACAGGTGCTCCTGCTGGAACATTACCAGAAAATGACATTGATGTATTTGAAAGACCGGAGCCGCCTGTATCGCTTACAGTTAAACCGGAAATAGTACCAAAAGTTATATTATTAAACGATAAAACAGGTGTACCGCTTAAAACCGGCGCGATAATATCGCCAATTAAAACAGGACTGCCGCTTAAAACAGGAGCGGCGTTCTCCTGTAAAACGGGAGTACCGCTCATTGCAGGGACAGCGGTTATCTCCGGCGGTCTTGGGTCACCATAAGTATTGCTCTCGTAAAGGCGCTTGGTGTTGATAGCATAATTACCGCTTGCGCTGCCGCCTGTTGTAAGAGTGCCGTAAAAGCGCCCAACATCACGGCGATAACCGCCTCCATATTGAAAAGTGCCGCCGGTTGCCGTAACGCTTTGTCCAAGCGCGGCACTATTGGTTATGCTTGGGGAGAAGACTGTGCTAAACTCAGAAAATCCAATATTCCCTGCAAAACCGCCGGTCGAAAACATTGCATTTGATCCGATTTCGTTTCTGTGAGCGGTAACCGTACCGGCAGCAAAACAATTTTTTATTTCATTGGCGGTCTGATATCCGACAAAGCCGCCAATTGTCGCATTGTTACCGGTTACTGGTGTATAATCAAGAAAAACATTACCTGTGGCATAACAGTTTTCTATATTTGCAAAAGAAAAACCGGCAAAACCGCCTATGTAACATTCAACAACTTGAAAGAATAAACTGCTTATATTTCCTGTGGCATAACAGTTTTCTATATTACCCGAAATCTGTCCTGCAAAACCACCAACAGAAGTAAATTGTTGGCCTATGGTGCTGACATCTCCTTTTGCGTAACAGTATTTGGCATTTTCGATATAACCTGCAAAACCACCGGCATTCATTGGTGCACCTGGGCCTAAAATATTTAATATAACCGGGTTGTCGCTATAACATTGCTCAATAATATTTTGAGAGTAGCCAACAAATCCGCCTACAAACACTTCTCCTCTGTCTGTTTTGGTAAACTCAAAGTTTTTCTGCATGGCATAACAGCGGTAAACAAAACCGTTGTTGGTTCCTATAGCGCCGCCAATTCTTGCCTGCGCCCTGCCGTTGTGTATTGTTATACTACCTTCCCGGTAGCCGGAGTTTTTAATCGAACTGTTAGTATTGCTTCCTATTAGTCCGCCTACATTTAATAAACCGCCATCCAAAACAGAATTATCTATAATAATAATGTCCCCTGTTACGGTTACTTCTTCTACTATATTTACTTCATTTGTTATTTCTGATTCATCCCAAATGCCAATTCTTCCTCCAATACCGCCTATTTCACAGTTATCCCCAAAGATTGTGTTAATATTGATATTCAAGCCGCCGTAAGCGTTTTGCATTTTTGAATCTTTTTTTATCCACCCGGCAAGTCCGCCGATTAAGATAGTATTAAAACTCGAAAATTTTTGGCTGATATTTACTGTTCCTTTAACAAGTACATTTTCTAAATGTGTGTTTTGCGCTTTCGTCGTTATACCGCCAAATAAAGCGCCGTATGTAAACCAAGGACCATAATCATCATCAACGCCCTCATCTATTATTCCTGTCGAGTTTAAGTTTACATCAACATTGTTATACAACACGGTAAGGTCGCGTATAACAGCTTTGTCGCCTGCGGATCCGTCGTCTCCGTAGGAACCTTTAACAACGCCAAACAAGCCATAGTCGGTTATTTCGGTTGAATCGCTAAAGCTGTTTATCGTTATCGTATGCCCGTTGCCGTAGAAATTACCTGCAAAGGGATTTTCAGCAGTCCCAATCGGCACATGATTGGATAAAGTTATATCCCTCATCAATACAAAACTTTTACCCAATTGTTCATTATTAATTGTTAATTGTTCACTGTTATTGATCTCAATCGCCCTATTATCCGCCGTCGTACTCCAGTCTACACTCATCCCCGGAATATTCCAAATCCTAAAATCTGTATAATTAAGCCTTATGCCTTCATAGAAAAGTTCCATCATAATCAGATACTCATTTATCCCGCTTGTCTTTTGTCCGTCATTGACACCGCCGGCATCAATCTTTGGTATGTTTGGTATAACAGCGCTAGTTGCTGTAACGTTGGTTAAAGGAATAATAGGTCCGTTATTAACACGGTATGATATAACGACATTATCCGCGCCGGTTGTGCTCCAACCAATTTTGATGGTATTATCTGTTTCGCTGTAATCCGCTTCCCAAGAATTAATTACAGCCGTTGAACTTTCCGGGGTTTTCCATGAAAAACTATAGGCTTCGGTCATCGGTTCATTGCTTGAATTTTCTATACCTTTAACTGTTACCTCTATTAAACTGTTGGCAGGGGGTAAATTGCCGGAAGGGTTTATAATAATTCTGTAAAAACCGCCTGCGCTTGAATATTCAGGTGTATTAAAATTACCGTTAATGTTTGTGATTACTTCTGTTTCAAGGTTTTTTGCCGTTATCCAAATACCGTCATCCCCTGCATTAAGAGCAAATTTTGCCGAAGAAGGGTTAAGGGAGCCGTTAAAGTAAATAATAATATCCGACGCTCTTGATACAGGTAGGGGAGGGTTATTACGTGGCTCTGTTCTTGTTACACGAAGTTCAGTCTTACACCAGGGTATCAGGGTAACAGGCTCAGTGGTTTTTGATGTAAAAGTAAAAGCGCCGCCTCTTAATTTTTGCATATCATCCAGATCAGGTAACACAACATCATTATAACCAAGGCTTGGCACTTCGGTAAAAAGACGGTCAAGTTCATCTATCCAGTTAAAACCAATGTAATTTTCATGAGTGGGGTCAAAGGCGGACGAAGGGTACGCAAGCCATGTTGATAAAACAAACGCGGGATCAGGCGTAAACTCTATCGTAAAGTTTCTGTCATGGTTTAAACGGATATCGCGCGGGCTTCCCTCTCTGCCCGAAATAACACCCGCTCCGGGATTACTGACACCCCATGCAGAAGGAAACGCGATTGTTATGTTTAATTTTGCCGCATTCGCCCATGCCACTTCCTCATCAATCCTTTTCATAAAATCCGGATCAACATCACAGCTAATTAACAAAGAGCAAAGAGCAATGAACAAAGAGCAGTGAACAGAGAACAAAGAGCAGAGAGCAGAGAGAAATACCGGCTTTTTCCTAGTTTTTTTCATTATTCTTTGTTCTTTGCTCATTGTTCTTTGTTCTTTTGTCTTTGTTCTTTGTTCTTTTTTCATTGTTATCTCCCCTTTTTTTTAGCAAATTGGGAAT